>CAXHFZ010000008.1:0-14828 GCA_964016325.1 uncultured Candidatus Poseidoniales archaeon
ATGGCTCAGACCAGTGATGAGCTATGTAAGATGCTTGATGTTTCTAGAGAAGACGCAGATAGTTTCGCCGCATTGAGTCATCAGAGGGCAGAGAATAGCATCAGAAACGGTATTTGGGAAGATGAAATCGTGGAGGTAATTACCCCCGATGGAGTCTTGGGCTCGTCCCATGATGATCACGTTGTCATAGGAACTACCATCGAGTCACTCTCAGGACTAAGGACGCACTTTGGCCCTGACTCCCTTGTGACTGCTGGGAATGCGTCCGGTGTAGTCGATGGGGCAGCCGCAATTGTTGTTAAGTCGGGCGCGAGAGCTAAGTCAGACGGGGATTCGCCACTTTCACGAATAATATCTTGGGGAATTGTTGGGTTGGACCCGAAAATAATGGCTCATGGACCTGTTCCCAGTAGTAATCTGGCTCTCCAGAAAGCCGGTCTAAAAGTCGAAGATATCGATCTTTGGGAGATTAACGAGGCCTTTGCCGGACAGTGTGTAGCCTGTATCAAGGATCTAGGTATCGACCCATCGAAAGTAAATGTTAACGGAGGAGCAGTAGGACTCGGACATCCTCTTGCAGCGACTGGAACTAGGCTTCTATTGACTCTCTCATTAGAGCTCAGGAGGAGAGGCGGAAAGTACGGCGTAGCAACTGCTTGTATAGGAGGAGGCCAAGGTATTGCAGTTGTCATTGAGGCAATCTGACCTGTTTAGATATAATGGAGGATTAAGATGGTCGCGAGTAAAAGGCGTAGTTTGGTCAAGACCATTACGTGGAGAGTTATAGCAACTACCGATACCTTCATTCTAGCTTGGTTATTCACTTCTGATGAAGTAATTGCAGCATCAATAGCAGGGTTAGAGGTAGTGACCAAGTTGGTACTTTATTATATGCATGAAAGGGGATGGAGCTCCCTTGAATGGGGTCAAGACGATTAGCCGAAAAGTTGCATGAAAATAGCCCCGCCAGCCAACCAAGCCCCTATGGACGAGCCCATGTTACCCATGATGGTGACCATCAGAACCTTCCCAACCCGATTTTTCCACAATAGTGAGAAATCATCTAGAATTAGAAACTCTTGTGCATCGCCCCCTGTTGGACCGTCTACCTTAATCTGAGCATATCCAGCGAACCATCCAGCAGCGAGCGCTGGGTTGAGGGAGGTAATTGGTGAAGCCAAAGCTCCTGCTAAAATAGACAAAGGATGACCTCTGACTATCAATACACCCAGTCCCGCTAGTACCGCATTGAGCACCAACCATGTCTCCGCAGTCTGCCATATTTCTTCCATATCCCCATTGTATGCCATGTAGCCTATCGATCCAAACAGGAAAAGTGGCACTGCCGCCATTATTACCTTCGGCCATATCTTCTTCGGTGGTTCCTTGCTAAGATCAGCCAGTCTTGAAGTAATATCCATGGGTGGATCATTGAGATTATTTACAATTCCCTCCAGATGTCCAGCACCAACCACTGCCAGTACCTTTCCATTGCCACCTATTTGTTGGAGTCTTCCAGCCAGGAAAGCGTCTCTCTCATCGATGAGAACTTCTCCCGCACCCGGTGCAACATCTCTTGCATCCTCCATCATCTTACTCAACATATCTGAATCTCCCAATATCTCATCTATGGAAAGCTCCCCCTCTTCCTCCTCTTCTAAGAGGAGAGTGCTTAGAACTCTCCACTTCTCAATAATTCCCATCCCACGCCAGGCTCTTCTGAGAGTAACCACTACATCTCTGTCTATCATTTCAACAGGGATATTAGATTCCTCTGCACTTTGTACCGCTTCAAGAAGCTCAGCTCCGGGCTTCTCCCCGGTGGTCAGCCCCATTCTTCTCTGTTGGGCGGCTAAGGCCGATTGGAGAAGAATCATTGGGGATTTTCCTTCTTTGATTATCTTCAATAAATCTTCAGAGTCCAGAGATTCTGGCTCTTTAAGGGATGAAAGCCTAGATTTGCATAGTTCAACTGCAACGATATCTGGTTCATATTCAGAAATCTCCTTCCTGACCATCTCTACTGATTTGCTACTGACATGTGCGGTCCCTACCAATCTAAGGTTAGGGGAGAAGTCAACAATGTTATCCGAATCTATGGTCAATACTTCACCTCAAGGAGTTGATGGTGGTAAACAGGTCATCATGCTCTGCGACATCATGGACCCTGATAATATCAACACCATAGCTATGAGCTTTTGAAGCAACTCCAAGACTTCCTGCTAGCCTGTCCTCAGTAGAATCTCTGCCGAGAAGATCAGCAAACATACTCTTTCTGCTAACTCCCCACATCAAGCCCATATCTTGCTCGGGTAAAACATCTCTTCCGGATGATAATAAGGACAGATTATGTTGCAGGAGCTTCCCAAAACCAATCCCCGGATCAACAATAATCCTGGAATTATCCACTCCTAGCAGATTTAATTTAGTAGTAGAATCTGACAAACTCTTCCTGACTTCAGATACTACATCAGAGTATTGTGGATTTTTTTGCATATTTTCTGGAGTTCCTTTCATGTGCATGAGACAAACAGGACATCTGTATTCAACTATCACGTCTGCCATACCGGAATCTCCGAGAGATGAAACATCGTTAATCATGTCCGCACCAGCATCTAGCGATGCCGATGCCACAGTGGATCTCCTAGTATCTATTGAGATGCCTATATCCGGCAACTCGTCTCTAATGGATTCGATAACAGGTACTACTCGAGCCTCTTCCTCCCGTGGGGGAACGGCTTGCGATCCCGGTCTTGTCGACTCCCCGCCTACATCTATCCAATCTGCACCATTCTCAGCCATAGCAATTGCCTCCCCAGTTGCAGACTCTACTGTTTCGTATCTGGATTGACCATAAAATGAATCTGGAGTGATATTGAGAATACCCATAATCCTCGGATTTCCATCGGCGCGGCTCCTGAGTTTAGGTCGCCAGTCGGGCATGTTCGGCATGCCATCCGACGCATGCTTTATGATGTGACCGAGTCGCATTATAGCGATGGTGATGGGAGACCAGGGTTCTGAAGGGCCTCTGAACGCCCAAATGGGCAATATGAATCAATCCGGTGGGCTCGACGGTCCAACTAGCGAATCTCTTGAACTGATGGAGTCCATAATCCAGAGACTCCAGCCCTCAGATCGGCATGATATAAGGGAAATGATAAGCTTTAGGGGATTAGTATCCGGAGCTCTAGCCTCGATGACTGCGGTTTTCTGGTGGATATCTGTGGATAAAGGAGGCTCTTCACTTGGAGATGCCGATATCCCAATATCTCTAATAGGGGAATTCACCTTCAGAGAAATAAGTATCATTATACCTGTTTTAGCTTTAATGGCTACTTTCATAATGTCGGTAGGAAGGGAAACTGGAAATGCTATTCTGAATAATATTGGTGGCATCCTAATTGTAATAATTATGTTCTACATCTTAGAGCCTTTGGGCAACGCAATCATGGGTCCAGAAATAGAGATGCAGGTGGCAATATTCGCCTCAGGTCGACTTGTTGCGATGGCGATAATGGTCGGCATGGCAACAACTTTCTTTTGGGATGCCATCCTTCTTCAATGGGTCAGAAGCACGATGATGAACATGGGAGTGGATTTATTTTCTCAGACTACTATTCAAGATAACCCAATTGTAAATGAAGAAGGAACTCCTCCTCTGGGGTGACTATGACGGATGAATCTGCTCAGAGAGTCTCGGTCTTGAGGCTTGGACATAGGGTAGAACGAGATAAGAGAATGACCTCTCACCTCGGATTGACTGCCAGAGCATTTGGTGCAGATGAGGTAATACTCTCTGGAGATGACGACCCTACTCCGATTGAAACTTGGAGATCGGTTACGTCCAGATTCGGTGGTCAGTTTAGTTGCAGATACGAGGGTAAGCCGATGAAGTGGCTCCGGTCATTTTCAAAATCAGGAGGGACTATAGTCCATCTCACAATGTATGGCAAACCTTGGAATGAAATTACAGATAAAATCCCATTAGGAGGGGAGATAGCAATTGTTGTAGGGGGAACTAAAGTCCCAGGAGAACTATTCGGTTTAGCCAACTACAATGTCGCAGTAGGGAATCAACCTCATTCAGAGGTGGCCGCACTTGCCGTTTTCCTAAATTCATACCTAGGGCCACGGAAACCCAGTGACTTTCCAGGAGGATCAGTTTCAGTAGTCCCCAGTGATGATGGAAAGATACTCCTTACTAACGAGGACCAGTGAGTGAAAGGGCTAAATTCTTCATCAATGATTAAGTGACGTATTTGTGCAGCTTCGCTGATGTCGGGGTCGGGACTGCAACGCGGATTCATTCCCGGCGAAGGTATTCCGGGAGTCTCAGACGCACCAACTTTCCCAGATGCTGCAGACGGACTCGTGGATTCACAGAGCCGAAATCCCCCTAGTGAGGCGCCTGGATTATTGATTCTGGCAGACGGAACCAGATACAATGGAGTTCTATTTGGAGCTGAAACTATAGCTCAGGGAGAACTAGTTTTCACAACTGGGATGGCTGGATATCAAGAGAGCTTGACAGATCCATCGTTCGCAGGACAAGTACTAACATTTACGTGGCCTCTCTTGGGAAATTATGGAATAATTCCTCAAATCTCAGAGTCATCGAAGGTCCACCCAAGGGGAGTAGTGTGTAAACAAATGATGCATATTCCCGATCACAGGAATTCTGTCGGTAGCGTTCATGATTTACTTTTATCACATGGCGTTCCAGGAATTCAAGGAGTCGACACAAGGGACCTGACCAGGAGAGTGAGGGAATATGGTACTCTCTTGTGTGTTTTCGGACCTGTCGATAAGGCGAGAGAGATGGAAAGAATATTGTCAAAAATGACTCCTCCGGATCACGAAGATCTGGTAAAATCAGTGACTGTAGACAAGCCTGTTATTGCTAACCCGGGGGCTATCGGGGAGAATGGCCAGAAACTTCCTAGATTAGCAGTTTTAGACTGTGGGATAAAGTATAATATCATCAGAGAGCTTTGTAGTAGATTTGAGGTGGTCTGGTGCCCTGCTTCAATGCCCTTCCAAGAAATAATGGACGATTGGAAGCCTGACGCTCTTTTCGCATCTAATGGCCCTGGAGACCCAGCTCACCCTGGTACGGCCACAACAGCCCGTGACACTCTCGCCGCGGCCGTTAGATCAAATATGCCGGTAATGGGGATATGTCTGGGACATCAACTAATGGGTCTCGCCGCGGGACTCAGAACGTACAAGCTCAAGTACGGCCATAGGGGATCGAACCAACCCGTTCTTGATTTAGTAACTGGCAAGGTTGACATTACAAGCCAGAATCATGGATTTGCGGTAGAAGACCCCAGTAAAGGAATGCTCGCCCCCCATCCCTCAGGCGCATGCTCCATTGCAGGAAGTAATATTTTAGAGGCCAAATTTACAGTCAGGCATGTAAATGCCAATGACAGGACTGTCGAGGGGCTAGATCTAGTTGGGAAGCCAGCATTCACGATCCAGTTCCATCCCGAGGCTTGTCCCGGACCACACGACGCTTCCCCACTATTCGATAGATTTGCTGACATAGTTGCTGACCATCTGTCAGGAGACCCACAACCAGCCATCATAGGAGGAGGTGGGAATTAGTGCCTCGAAGGAACGATCTCTCAAGAATAGTAATACTTGGGAGTGGTCCTATTAGAATCGGCCAGGCGGCTGAGTTTGATTTTTCAGGTTCTCAAGCATGTAGGGCTTTGAGAGACGATGGATACGAAGTAATATTGATTAATTCCAATCCAGCTACAATACAGAATGACCCAGAAATGGCAGATAGGATATACATTGAGCCTCTTCTCCCAGAGGTCGTCAAGAGAATACTAGAGCTAGAGAAACCAGATGCTATTCTAGCAGGAATGGGTGGTCAAACGGCTCTAAATATCGCCTCCGCTCTGGCCAAGGATGGCTCATTGGATGAGTTAGGAGTAGAATTGATAGGTTGTGATTTAGCCTCTATAGACGAGGCCGAAGATAGAGATCTCTTCAAAAGAGTCTGCGAGGGTATCGATCTTCCAGTATGCGAAGCAGTAGCCTGTTCGTCAATCCAAGAGGTCTTAGATGCCGCAGATAAGATTGGAAAATATCCACTTCTGATACGTCCAGCCTTCACATTAGGGGGATTAGGCGGGGGAACCGCATTCAATAAAGGGGAGCTAGTTGAGATTGCCAGCCAGGGTCTTCTACAATCAGCCATAGGACAAGTACTCATTGAGGTCAGCATCCTAGGATGGCAAGAGCACGAGTATGAGGTGATGAGGGATGCCGCTGATAATGCTATTATCGTCTGTACTATGGAGAATCTTGACCCAATGGGAGTACATACGGGTGAATCCGTTGTCGTCGCACCTCAACAGACTCTTTCAGATAGAGACCATCAGATGTTGAGAGACGCGGCCTTGAAACTTATTAGAAGACTCAATATCAAAGGAGGTTGCAATGTTCAGTTTGCAGTGGAACAGTCCACGGGCCAGTATCGAGTTATCGAGGTTAATCCGAGAGTATCACGCTCGTCTGCTTTGGCTTCCAAGGCAACAGGCTACCCAATTGCTAGAATGGCCGCTCTGATTGCCGTTGGATATACTCTAGATGAGCTACCCAATCCAATCACTGGCGAGGGGACAACTGCTGCTTTCGAACCTACATTGGACTATTGTGTAGTTAAAATACCAAGATGGCCATTCGATAAATTTAGGACAGCTGATAGAACAATTGGGACTTCCATGAAGTCAACAGGAGAAGTAATGGCAATTGGGAGGAGTTTCGAAGAGGCTTTCCTCAAGGCATGGGCAAGTCTAGAATATGGCAAACCACATCCAAGGCCACTCACGATGGCCGATTCTTCAGGAGGCGAGTCTATGGATGAGAGGTCTTCCGAGGAACTCCCGACTGCAATTTTAGAAGATTGGCTAAGGGTTCCCACAGATAGGAGAATGTCTGCAATCATGGAGGCATTCAGAAGAGGGTATTCTCTCGAGGATGTCAGGGACTTAACTGGAGGAGTGACTAGGTGGTTCTTACACAGATTTGAGAAAATGGCGGCTGTTGAGACCGAGATCAGAGCCGCTGGTGAGATGGGTCTTCGCCCCTCTGAAATACCGGAGTCTGAGATGAGATCTTGGAAAGGGGTAGGATTTACAGATTTACATATTGCAGATGCACTATGTGGGTTCCCCCCCTCTGGATTCAAGAATCTACCATCGGGAAGAGGAGAGGCATCGGTTACAATCAGAAGACATCAATTGGGCATCCATCCACGATTTAGAATGGTTGACTCTTGCGCGGCAGAGTTCGCCGCGGTCACCCCTTACTATTATTCGACTTATGAGGGGGGAACTGGGGAAAATGGCGTTGATTTAGTTCCAGGTCTGGAGACTAAGTCTAAGCAAAGAATAGTCGTAATTGGTTCTGGTCCGATCAGAATTGGTCAAGGCATAGAGTTTGATTATGGTTGTGTCCATGCTGTAGGTGCAATAAGGGAAATGGGGCATGAAGCAATTATCATCAATAATAATCCTGAAACCGTTTCAACTGATTTCGACACTAGTGACAGGCTATATTTCGATCCACTAAATCTCGAGTCAGTTTCCGAGATTTTACTCCGAGAGAAAGCTCATGGAATACTCCTCCAGTTCGGTGGTCAGACTGCAATCAATCTGGCTTTGCCACTTTCAGATAATCTATCCCATTTGGAAAAATTAGGTCTAAATTTAGTAATCGAAGGAACTACTCCTGAAGCTGTGGACGAGGCCAGCGATAGGCAGAGATTCGAAGATTTTGCTGAAAGGTGTCAATTGGACATGCCAAGAGGTATGACTGCCATAGATTCAGAAGGAGTCAGGAAGGCGGTTTCTTCTATTGGATACCCAGTTCTAATTCGTCCATCCTATGTCCTAGGGGGGAGAGGGATGGAGATTCTATCGAATGATAGGCAATTGGAGGCATACATGGACGAGGCATTCCTTTCTCCAGATAGGCCTTTGTTAATTGATGAGTATCTGGGTAATGCTATAGAGCTTGATGTCGATGCTGTCTGCGATGGAGAAGAGGTTCTAATTGGGGCTATAATGGAGCATTTAGAAGAAGCTGGAATCCATTCGGGCGATTCCACCTGCTTTATCCCGCCTCAAAATATCTCTGAAGGTGTACTCTCAAAGGTTGAGGAATGGACCACTACAATTGGTTTAGAACTAGGTATCAGAGGCTGTTATAACATTCAATTTGCTATAAGGGATGAGGAATTATACGTTTTAGAGGTGAATCCAAGAGGATCTAGAACATTCCCCTTTGTTGCCAAAGCTACTGGAGTCCCTCTTGCTAGGATAGCTGCAAGAGTGGCTTTGGGGGAGAAACTTTCCTCACTTGATATACCCAAGCCACAGACTGAGGCAGTATCCGTGAAGGCTCCAGTTTTCCCATTCATAAAACTAAGGGGCCTGGATCCCGCACCGGGTCCTGAGATGAAGTCCACAGGGGAGGTTATGGGCTCACACGCAAGACCAGCGGCCGCATATCTCAAAGCTAGAATGGCTACAGAATTACCTGTTCCTACATCTGGTGGGGTCTATATCACTGTCAAGGATGAGGATAAGAGCGGTACAATTGAGCTAGCAAAACGCCTCCAAGATATGGGCTTCAAGATTCACGCTACACCAGGTACCGCATCCGCCCTCAGAGAGTTTGGATCACTGGAAGTAGAGACATGTTACAGAATTGAAGAAAGAAAGTCCCCCGATGCTCTTGATTTAATGAGGAGAGGTATGATACAGCTAGTAATAAACACCCCTACTGCGACCGGCGGGGCAATATTAGACGGCAATATGATGAGGAGACTAGCTGTGGAGCTCAACATACCTTTCGTAACCACAATGGCAGGTGCAAAGATGGAAGTGGAAGCGATAGCCGAAATGCAACTAGGAACCCCAGAGCCGCGTTTATTGGATATCTCAACATTAGACTGAAACCTAGGTGCCTATCCTTTGCACAATTTCTTCTCGAGTCTCCTCTTTGTACTGCCCGGGATCTAGTGAATAGGATTCCAAATCTAAACTTCCGATTGAGAGTCTGTGCAATTCCAGTACCCTATTCCCGAGTACCTCGACCATTCTTCTGATCTGTCTCTTTTTCCCCTCAAAGATGGTTACTTCGATACTGTAGTCACTTAGCTTTGTTACTCGGGCAGGCATAGTAGTATATTCCTCAGTAACCCCGTCCCTGAGGATATTTATGCTAACTCCTCTTCTAATAGAATCTATTAATTCGGAAGTTATCCTCTTAGAGACTTTCAGGGAATAGGTCTTTCCAATATTTTTTGACGGATTTGCTATTTCATTCACTAATGAGCCATCGTTGGTCAATATCAGAAGTCCAGTGGTACCTTCGTCTAGCCTTCCCACCGTGACCAATGAGTCCGAAAGGTCAGGGTAAACAAGATTCTCAAACAACGAAAAAACAGATTTCTTGTTCAGGGCCTTCTCGTGTTTATTTATCCTTGAGCATATTACTCCTTTGGGCTTATTCAGGATAAAGTAGTGATAATTACTGGGAAGACTCAATTTAATGCCATTGTAAATGACCTCCCTTTTATTTGGATTGAACTCATATGAAATATCCTTCACTATTCTCCCGCCAACTGATATTGATCCATCCCACACTGATTTCTTGACTTTACTCTTAGAACTAAAATGACCAGTCCTTGATAGAAACTGATGTAGTCTTATTTTCATCTACTCCACCTAGTCTATCCTAAAACTACAATACTCAGGGCGCTCGAAGAAAAGATGCCTGATTCTAGCAACTATTCGATATACTAGGTCTCTAATTGGGAGGGGTATAATCCATAATACAGGAAATAATGACCTCCAGTGTACTCTCATGTAAAGAAGACAGCGTATCGCCGCGGCAGAACGGACGTATACCCTTCCCCCTCTGATTAGATATACAGTATCTAAATTTCTTAACGACTCAGGCATCTTAGAAAATAGCAATTCAGCATCCTCAGAATTACCAGGCCTGAATGCCAATAGTTCCTCATCTATAATTCGCTTATCAATAAATTTTGCCGAGCGATGACAAAGGCCACAGTCCCCGTCTAGAATCAATACATCACGACTCCCATCAAGAACCATTAGACCACCTCCGCCGACCAAGTCTTCACGTACACTCCTTCCGAAACATGTACTAAGTCAGGCATTAGCACATTACTAATGCCCAAGTCGAACTCATCGGTAAGTGTGTTAGACTCCAACTTTACTTCGCCAGTACCAAATTTCCAAGGCTCATGCTGTGTGTAAGCTATACACAAATTTCCCTTATGTGTTGTGTACAAGCAATACCTCTCAAAGAGGAATTCTTCCAGCGTACCCTTCTTGGCTACTTCCTCCTGATTATCCCAAGTACATTCACCGATAATCTCGTGACTGCCATCCTTTCTACATGCATTCCACTGGTATTTACCATCCTGTGACCGAACATTTGCTATCGAATACCTGTAGGGTAGACCGTAGGCTCTTGTTGCATAAGAGCAAGTAATCAGACTCTGAGCTTCGAGAGTCAAGAAAAGAACACCAGCACAACCCCCTTTTCTGACGTAAGTTCTGATATTAATCTCGGGAAAGGTCGAGACTCCCGGTATCGGAAAAGCCATTCTAGGTCTGACATTGGCCATTATGAAAGGAATCGTTCCAATGAATGCTCTCCCCTCGAATAAATCTATTTCCAAGCCATCTGGAATATATTTGGCTAGCTTCACCGGATCTACCTCCCAGTGCATGAATGTGAGATTCTTCCACTCCTGAATCAAAGAATGAGGTCGTTCAGGCATTGGGAAAGGTAGATGATCAGATCTCATGGTTAAGCCCTTCATATGCCAGACAGAAGATCAATCAATGTTCTCCTTTCCATTTCAGAAATTAAGGCTGATGCCCTTGGCCCTTCGCCTCTACCAAGTAATGCCCAATATAGTGCTGAGAAACCATCTCTGGGAACTATTTCACAAATACTAGTACACTCCCTTATCATCTCTCTGATGGAATCTTGGCTCCACTCGCAATCCTCCAGATATTTACTTAACCTTCTCAAGAAAATCTTCTGTTCCTCTGAGGTATTCTCTCTGAAGCGATCTCCGATAACTGGCTGGATTATTATTCGAGCGTCTTCTGGAAAATGGCTTCCTCCTATCCAATTTCTCATCTTTGTTAATCTGACTAGTAATGAATCACTGGGATTTCCAGACAGATGCCCACTATTTCTCAGAGATTCCCAGACCTCCTCATCAGAGGACTTGATCTGTGCAAGCATAGATAGATGCCTGAAAGAAACACCCGCGAAGGAGTCAGACGGATCGGAGTTTCTAACTACCTGGCTCAACCTAATAGCTCCTTTCCTAGTATTGATCCTTGTCTGCATCCGCTTTGATACCTCTCCAGTTTCAACCCTAGAAAGGAGACGCTCGTATTCATCTGCCATCTCAAATAAGGCTGACCCTGTATCAAACTCAATATGTCTCCCAATCTTACTCCTGGCGATAACATATCGGAGGATTTCAGGAGGCACCAAGGAGAGGGCTTCCATCGGCCCTATTGTGACACCTGATGAGCTAGACATCGGCCCCATTCCCTTGAGTTGAATCCACTCGTAAACTATCTTCTCGGGCGGAGTCCCGCCAAGAACCTCACAAATCGGTATTCCAGTATCAAAACTACCTCCAGCAGCACCATGATCTTTACCAGCCGGCTCACAGGTTACCTGATGGATTATCCAGCGAGCAGCCCAATCAATCCTCCATGGCATCTTCCCATCAGCCTTCCTGATATCTGCAGTCCCGGTGACCCCATCTTCATCCACCCAGGAAACAAAGGGATATTCGTAATCAGTTACTTTTACACTGTCCATACTCCCGTTTGGTCCACGGGGATTATACGGAAACCAGTCTTCGGGTAGATCTCTTCCGGATACTGTCATTATTATTTCTCTAATTTTTTGCCTATTACATATGGCCTCATCAATCTTTTCTGAGAATCTCCCATCCTCGTAAGCCTCATGATTCATCTCTATCTCTGGAAATACTCCTATCTCTCTCAGAGATTCTAAGAATGGATTCAGGAAGTATTCAGCATAACTTACTGAACCGGTACTGGGGGTCCCATCAGGGTTAGGGGACGGGATGTAAGCAAGAGGAACCCCAATATACTTCTCATATTCAGGAGATAGAAAGTCATACACTCTTCGTAATGGATCCATAGAATCAACTATGAAGACATATCTGGATTCAAGTCCAGCATCCAGACATGCCCTATGTATCATCTCAGCCGTAAGAATTTCTCTGAGATGGCCGATATGGAATTCTCCTGAAGGAGTTATGCCAGAGACAATTACCTGTGGTACGTCCCTCTGGGATAATCTCTGAGCTCTGAAATCTGCCCAGTGCATTTCTCTTCCTCAGACAGTCACTACTCTGACAAGCCCACGCAGAGGCACGCCCTCAATCTCGTTCCTGTGGGACTTGTTTGCAAGAACCATGCATAACTTTACTTCGGCACCAGCAGCTCTAAGATTGTTCACCGTCTTGGTCATTGTCGTGCCTCCAGAGAGTACGTCATCAACTACAACACATCTCTTACCTTCAACCTCGGCGAAAACTTCGGAAATATGTCCTCCTCCGTCTTCACTAATACTCCTGCTGACTGCTAAGTCAAGATCTAACTGTCCACCTATGGCTTGAGCAAACGCGATTCCATTAATGCTGATACCGACTATGGTATCTACATCATCCCCAATTTCCTCTTCTAAAATATCACAAAAAACGTACGAAATAGCCTCTATCCTTCCAGCTTTAACTGCGATAGATCTCCAACCAACTCTGATATCATCTGGCCTATCTTCGGAGCCCACTCCTCCTGAGGAAAGCCACTTAATAGTGGTCTGGGAAAGAGACATTTCATCAGCAATCTGCTGAGTATTGAGTCCCTTAGACCGTAATTCTTCAACAGTGTCTCGTAAATCATCCACGCTACTTGTCATCATGCTGGGACACTATCCGCTTCCTATGAACCTATTGAGAATACAGTATAGAAATTAACTAGTTACAGATATCTAGAAACGGCCGGTACTGCCGAAACCACCATCACCTCTCTTGGTATCTCCAAGTTGCTCAATTGAAACCTCCTTAAACGAAACTTCAGGTATTGGGGAGATCAACAGCTGGGCGATTCTCTCTCCCGCATTTACTCTGTATGACTCTCCTTCTCCAATCCAGGTCATGAGGACAAACAACTCCCCCCTGTAGTCCGCATCGATAGTTCCAATACTATGAGGCAGAATCAGGCCCTTCGAGCCCAAGGACGATCTAGCTCTAACTTGTCCCTCATATCCTACAGGGATGGCCACTCTTAGTCCAGTACGGAGTTTGACGCTCTTCCTAAATGGAACCACATACTCCTCTAAGGCATAAAGATCCCATCCTGCTGCGTATTCACTACCCCTAGTGGGTAATCTCGCACCATCATCAGTCCGAGCAACCATGACCTCTAACGACTCGTCCATGCCCCCTCCCAAAGGTACCAAGATTTTACCTTGCCCGATACCCGCATCTCCCGGTGGGGTGAAAAGGAGTGGTATCTTCGGAACTCCATGGGTGGTTTCGACTATGAAGATCTTCTCGACAGAGCTCGTGAAAGAATTCCAGAAGGAATCAGTCAGAGGTCTAGATGGACCATGCCGGAGCCAGAAATATTGATTGAGGGCAGTCAGACTATTCTGAGAAACTTCTCAGACGTCGTAGATGCGATGGATAGGGACGCAAATCATGTCTATCAGTATCTTCTCAACGAACTAGGAACCTCAGGCACAAGGGAGCAATCAAGAATTATGCTCAAGGGAAGAGTCCCCCCAAAGAGAATTAAAGAAAAACTGGTGAGTTATGTCAAGACATACATTCTTTGCAATCAATGTAGAGCACCTGATACGAGATTTATCAAAGAGGATAGAACCACTCTTTTGAAATGTCAAGCATGTGGGGCTACAAGACCTGTAAGGCTTTGATTACTCTGGAGCGAAATCAAGGAGTATTTTCCCGCGGTTCTTACGATTGTGCATGTGCATTTGCGCCTCAGCTACATTTTCAAATCTCCAAATGCTATCTATGATGGGATTAATTTCGTTATTTTCTAGCATCTTGGAAAGTGCGTTTAGATGGCTCGCGAATATCTTGTCATCATCTAAAAGTCCCATATGTACGCCGAAAACAGCTTTGTTAGATGACATCATCTTAATGGGGTCTAATTTAGGAGTGTTAAACCACATCCTTACAGCCGCTGTAAGTGATCTTCTATCTCCCTTAACTGCAGACGAAGCACCAAAGAAGTATACCTTCCCGCCTCTTCTGGTAGAATTGTAAGATCTCATTAGATTACTCCCGCCAACAGGATCTATGGCGTGATGAACGCCCTTCCCATTTGTCATTTCTTTGCAAATCTTGACAAAATCCTCTGATTCTCTGTCAACAAACTTGACTCCGATGGACTCTACGAACTCTCTCTTTGATGCAGAGGCCGTTCCTATTACTATCGAGGCTCCTGCGACCTTACACAATTGAGCAACTGCAGTTCCGACGCCCCCAGCAGCATGGTGGATTAGAACCGAATCTCCGGGGGATATTCTTCCTAAGTGGAATAGCATATGATATGCGGTGCCATATGTAACGGGAATTGCAGCTGCCTGATCAAAAGTTACATGATCTGGTAACTTGAAAACCCTGTTACTGGGGATTGATATCTTCTCAGAATATCCTCCAAATCCGGTCATGGCCA
>CAXHFZ010000009.1:0-14652 GCA_964016325.1 uncultured Candidatus Poseidoniales archaeon
CGTCAGATGTGTATAAGAGACAGGCCCCCTCAGAACTCAATGTGGTGGTAATGGACCGTCCTAGACATGTCGATCTAATCAGGGATATCAATGACTTTGGATCTAATATCATAAGGATTGGAGATGGAGACGTCTCAGCCGCGCTGAACGCAGCGGACCCGGAGTCTGATATCGACTTACTAATGGGGATAGGCGCCGCTCCGGAGGGAGTCATTACTGCAACAGCCTTGAGGGGCCTCAATGCTACCTTTCAAGGGAGATTGGTTTTCAAGAATGAAGGCCATAGGGAGAGGGCTGAAAGGATGATCGAGGGAGATATTGAGAGACTTTGGGATAGAGACGATCTATGTTCATCTGAAGACTCCATATTCATTGGATCGGGGGTTTGTGATGGAAGAACCAAGGGAGTAGAATTCCATCAGGACGGCAAAGCATCAGTGCACTCAGAAATTATTGATGTATCCTCTGGGATTCATAAATTCGTTTCATCTACTAGAAAATTCTAGGCCATACTAACTAATCCTTCCAACGATGGATTAATTTCTCATCACTCACTCGATGTATTTGGTAGCGGATATGGATAAGCAACTTCTTGAGAGGACAGCAAGGGAACTAGTGGCACCTGGGAAGGGCATTCTTGCCGCAGATGAAAGTAATGGGACGATGTCCAGTAGACTGGAGGCTGTTGGTATCGAACCATCTCCAGAGGCTAGAAGGATGTACAGGTCCAACATATTCTCAACTGAGGGATATGAGGCAGCAATAAGCGGAGTCATTCTGTTCGATGAGACAATTAGACAGTCCATGGACGATGGAACCCCTATTCCAGAGTACCTTTCCAGCAGAGGCATACATCCCGGCATCAAGGTTGATACTGGGGCTAAGGACCTTGCTAATCATCCAGGTGAGAAAATCACAGAAGGCCTAGACGGGCTCAGAGATAGGTGTGCTGAATATTTCTCTATGGGCGCAAGATTTGCTAAGTGGAGGGCAGTTATCAGAATTGGACAAAATATGCCCAGTGATGCTAACATCTCAACGAATGCACATGCTCTGGCCAGATATGCTTCGATTTGCCAAGAGCAAGGACTAGTGCCCATAATCGAGCCCGAGGTCATCATGGAAGGGAATCACAGTGCGGAGAGATGCTTTCAGGTTACTTCTGAAATACTATCACAAACTTTCAAGGATTGTAGAAAACAGGGTGTTTACCTTCCAGGGACTCTACTCAAGCCAAACATGATAATGTCTGGAAAGGAATGCGATGAACAGATTTCCCGGGAAGAGGTAGCTAATCTTACCGTCAAGTGCCTTTCCATTAGTGTTCCAGAAGAGGTCGAGGGAATCGTATTCCTGTCTGGGGGCCAATCCGATGAAGACGCTACTGCTCATCTTAATTTGATGAACTCAATGGCCACTGAACATCCATGGCAGCTATCCTACTCATACGGGAGGGCACTGCTTGCACATGCCTTGCAGAATTGGGCTGAAGGTTCTCCAGAGGATAGTCAGAACGCCTTTGCCCACCGAGCGGAAATGAATAGCCTCGCTCGTAGTGGAGACTGGGTCGCAAATTTGGAATCTTGAATCATCAAGATCCGTAGCACAGAATCGAATAAGTTATTTGCTTGAGGGAGAGGATTAATTCTCCCCTTCGAGGACCCCTGGCCTAAGTTGCCAGACGCATATCTCATATCGACCAGACAGAGCACCACCTCTCTTTGTTGTCGCGACTTTCATGATATCCTTATCCTTGGAAAGAACATTTCCAAGCTGCTGAGGGGTAGTTCCATGCCTCATGGTTGTATTCACATGCTCTAGGATTTCAGTAGTATTGGCCTCTCCTCTAGAGTGCAGGAATTTCTTGATTTTTTGCCTAAGTCTTGTAGTTCTCATTTTTTACTCCTCCTTGATGGGCCTTGCTCGCTCATGATGAGCTACCCATTCTTCAGTTGCCCATTCTGAAAGTGGGTACTCGCGACCAGAAATGCCGCTCCTCCTTATGGTGCCGATCCTAACTATTGAGCTGTCAGACTCTAGTACTCTAGAAATGTCATTTTGCATGTTTGCAAAATCTGACTTTCCTTCTAACCAATTAGCTATTTCAGCAGTATTTCTGGGTTTCTGGGATATGAACTTTCTAATCATTTTTCGGACAGTATCCGATGTCATATTATCCCGTTTCTCCTGATTCCCGGTCCCCGTTGCTTACCCGATGTACACAGGATAGCAGACACTGATATAACCGTTCTGTACGATATAACCAACTTTAGTTACCTATCATCACGGTAAATTACATAATAATGATGTAACTATTCGGTGTTGAAATGGAACCGACCAATTCTCCACAAGAAATGTGTAATAAAATGTAACAATATAGATTATTTTATTACAAATAACTAATGTGGAATGATTCAATGGTGGTAAATGATGTCGGATGATTCCAAATTCAATGCGAATTTAGACGAATCAGTATCTCCGTCAAAAATCAGAAGTAGGAATAAGAGGAGAATCTTGGGGTTCCTATCCGAGGGTAGATCTACAGTTGGCGAAATTGCAAGCGCGACTGGAATCAGGGTCCCTCATGCATCTGCAGAAATTAGAAGGTTGAGAAACGCAACACTGGTAGACAGCGATATGCCCGCCGGAAGTAGAGGTGCTAAACTACATCTCACTGAGGCTGGATGGTTAGCCATCAAGTCTGATGAATTAGCATTAGCCGCCGAAGCTCTTCCTATTTCGAGAGAAGAGGGTAACTACTGCATACTATTCCGTGATGGACCGAATCTCCTATTGGGATTGTTACTACAGCCTTCTTCCCCATTGATTCCAATTCCCGACAGGCCACCCCCGGAAAAAGAAGTGGACCACTTTTCCAGTGGAATCGAAGGGGTTCCTTGGAGCTGGGCTGTATTGAAAGAAAGAACTCCAAGATGGATCGATCTCACAACCAATGAATATAGAATTTCTCCTCCTGTATACGATAAAGGGAAAATTGAGACCTTCTCTGAGAGTGAATCCATCATTGGCATAGTTAGAGCCAAGCTGTTAGATGAGGAACGGCCGATTGCAGTAGCACCTGGGAAATGGTTCTCAGGACCCATCCATAGGCCTAAGCCCCCTCTCCCAGAATCATCAATGCATAGGGGGCAATGGATTCTTGCTAGATGCCATGAGCTAGCCCCGGATATCAGGCCTGTTTCTCCAGTGGTTGCAGTGGCATCTGAAAGACTGCCCCGATCAATGCTCCTCAAGGCATCTAGGCAGGGGTCATTGATTATTGCCGATCTCAGTGGATTCGAGTCGGAGGGGGAGAAGTACCCCATTGAAACTCTAGAACACTGGGTTTCTGTAGCTCATCCTCGTCTTTCCGAATCAGAGAGGTCAAGAAGATGTCAAGCGCTGAAGGATAGAGTATCTGGAGTGAGGAGGGCTAGAACTGAAGACTCCACATGGAGAAGATTTAGACAAGACTGGGGAAATTCAGAATTTTCATCCTCGGACGGTCTGCCAAGATTATTGGACACCAGAGGGCTCGGTAGAGCGGCTTCAGAGTCATTAATGAGATGGGCAATTTCAACCCAGGAAAACCTCCCACTGGTTATCGATATACCAAAAGAATCCTCCAAAGATCTACTTAATTTGGTATGTTCTAGTGAGAATCTAAGGATGGTATTAGTCGAAAAAAACCTCCAAATATTTTCCAACTTAGATACTTTGACTACTGATCCACTTAGGCCATTGCCCTGGATGAGTTTGAGGACAAGTGGCGGAAAGCAAATGCCTGTGAGAATTATTGATCCTGTCCTACACACCCCTGATGCATATGATACAACAATCACCGGGAAGAAGAATATCCAAATCACCGCTGAGCTGGAAAGCTTAGTCTCCACAATTGAAGATCAGGAATACAAGTCAATTATCAAATCTGCATTATCCCAGTTTCCTGAGGGAAACGAGGATTGGGCAAATAGGATGGAAGCCAGATATCCAATTGCATCATGGATAGCATCAACACCACGTTCTAGATGGCCTAGATGGCAGAGGCTGAGCACAAGACTCGATCCTGAATGGCTTTCGATACTAGATTTTGATTTCCTACCCTTGGAAGGACTGTCTGAGGTTGCTGATGTCGCACCACAATCTGTCTTGGATGTATTCTCTGTGGAGTTTACCAGACTTCTTCGATCTGATCGGAATTCGGCACTCAGGTCTAGGCCCACGATAGACTCAATGAATGCTTCCAAGGGATCGTCCTGGGTCGCTTCACAGCTACTGGCCAACTCAGCATGGTTACCCGAATCTCTGCATAATGATCTATTAGATTGGGCATTAGAAGTGTGGTTAGCTAATCCTCCCTCTCGCTCTGTAGAGACTCTACAAGGGTTACTATGGCTAATTTCTTCACGTAACGACTACACTAAGGAGAAAACAAGAAAAACTCTACAGAAAATTCTCTCTAAGGCAGGAGAGCTACCCAGTGACCATGATATCAAAACATGGTCCATAATGAATAGATTAATGGCTAAGCAGGAAGCTCCTACGATTCAAAACGTAGAGCAGATAATCAGTACACTACCCCTAGAGTGGTGGATGCATATTTCATCTGATTTACTGGAATGGGCGCTCCAAGATGATAGAATATTTTCTTGGCTTATTACCAGAGAAATACCATGGCCAGCAGCAGTCTTGAGGCCAATTGGTGAAAAATGCGAATTCCCCTTCAAAGGTGAATTGGAATACTTCGGATGTAGCCCTAAAATCAGAGGGCTGTTATCTCGTAGATTCAGAGTAAGAGAAGATATTCCAAACGAAGCGCAACCTTTGATCGATCTTCTCGAGTCCCTAGATGCTGTTAACGAGAATAGGCCCCCGAAGATTGGCAAGACTCACCCCCTCGTAGGTTGGTTGGCCCAACCCTTAGATAAATGGCCAAATTTCACAACCTCTTCTATGTTACAGGGAGACAATAACGTGGCTGGAAGACTACTCCGGGGGATATCCGGATTTCATGAAGGTCTGTTGTCAAAAATTGCATTCGAATAGTGCCACTAGACCGTGGGGTTCATGTCCTACTTTGGATGGGGAGGGACGCCCAACGGCAACACCATGTTGACAAAACCCCCTCGCCGGAGGTTGAGGATGAAACATGGTACCACGTTTGGGTAGCCATCTGTCGAAGACCAGTGGGATCGTATAATTACGAAATGAACACTGGCGCAAATCAGGTGGCCGGACCGTGTTAGGTCCCCTGAGGACCCATTGGGGATGAATCAAGGGACTACCCCATTGTCCGACAGACGTCCCGGGGTGGGTCAGGCGCCCGAGCTAAGCTGTGAAGGCCGCCGTTACGCCCCGGGGCACACATTCTTCCAAAGCCCTCAAGACTCTCCACTGTAGCAGGGTATCGATGAAGCCCCTAGGTTTAGTGGGAGGGACCTTCGATAGATTCCACATAGGGCATCAAAAATTGTTAGAAATCGGGCTCAAAGAATGCCATGAAATAGAGGTGTGGATGACAAGCGACATTCTTGCAACAAGAAAAGATCACAGAATAGACTCATGGGCCGATAGAAAAGAACTCATTATGAGCTCCATCCACCCTGATTTACATGCTAGAATATCATTCCACACTCTCGAAGACGCATTTGGTCCTGCACCCACCCACGAAGTTGCAGAAGTAATAATCTGCACCCCTGAAACAATCTCAAACTGTGAGGAGATCAACGCTATGCGCGCTAATAATGAATTGAAACCACTCCACACAATAATGGTCGATCCGGTGTTGGACAGCAATGGAAAAGTTGTTTCTAGCACGAGTATAAGGATGGGTATTACAGATAGGGATGGCAAGTCTTGGTTAAATGATCAAATTGGCAAATCAAAAATATCTCTCAATTCGACAGTAGAGGCCATGTTGAAGAGTCCATTCGGAACTCTGGTAGAGGGTAATGAGAATGAACCTAAGATTGCTATGATGAATGTTCTGGATAGAATATCAGGAAAACCAGGACCGATAATAGCTGTAGGAGATGTGACAGTCAAAACTATGCAGGATCTGAATAAACCTGCGGATATTGCAATAATAGATGGAATGACAAAACGTGAGAGATGGGAAGAAGCATCTGAAATAGATGAGAGTCGGTATGATTATGTTTTGAATTGTAAAAACCCAGCAGGGTCAATTACTCCGGAATTGTACCGTTGTTGCTCTCAGGCATTGATTAAATTTGGATATAATGAAAATGAACAAAATACAGAATCCACGATCATCATAGTGGATGGAGAGGAAGACCTTGCACCCCTGATATTACATCCTCTTGCCCCAATAGGGTCAGTAATACTCTATGGTCAGCCGGGCCGAGGGGTTGTCATCAGATTCACCGATTTAGATTCAAAATCCAGATGCAGGGAATTGCTGGACTCTATGGACACAGACTAGGATTAGGCCTAATTGGAGGAGCTCTCCAGAAGTCCCACCCCAACTCCGAATGAGACTAGAACAACGGCGACAGAATAGACCCCGGGGTCCACCCAGGTGTTCTCCATTATGCTCCAGATTAGATAAAAAATCACTCCAAGTGCAACAAGCCAACTAGAAATCAGTTTGTTGGAACCGCCTTCTGAGGAGAACAGGGAACCGACAACACACTTTGGTAAACCGCTCAGCCAACCTAAAAATCCTGACTCATGTGTGACATTCATCCCCCTAGCGCCAAGTCCAATGATTATCAAGCCCACTAACCCGAATAAGACATCATCCATCACGAAAGCCATGTCTGTAGTTGATGACTCCCTAACTCCCGTGAAAAAGTCAATCCACAATACCTTTCTGCCTTCTGAGTAAGCGCCTATTGAAATATTTACAACTGTGAGGAAAACTATCCAGGATCCAAGCAGAGTTAATGCAGCTGACATGACCTTACTAGGGCGTGTCAAAGAATCCATCCACTCTGAATTAGTCATGTTTCAACGCCTCGGGGACCTAGGACTTCTGTATAATCATTGTCTGAGAAGCCAGAAATCATAATCGGCTTTGAAGAGCGTATTTTTCTTCGGCAGCCTGAGCGATTAGTGGCTCTGATTTACTGAGAGTCTGGATCACATCAATTCCACTTGGAATCGCGGAGTTTACCTGCTTACTCCTCCCACCTCTTCCCTTGCTGACGTTTCTAGCCATTATCATCCCAAGGGTATCTAGCTCATTTAGAAGTGAGGAAATACGTCTCGCAGTTAATGGCTCTATACCGATTTTGAGGCACGCGTCTGAATAAGTCCTGTAAACTTCCCCCGTACTGATATTTCTGAGGCCATTCTCTTCATTTAGCTTGATGGAGAATAGCACTATCTTCTGATGCAGAGGGAGAGTCCTCAGAACAGGAGTTACTTGATCATACTCAAGCTGACTCTGCGCTAGCCTTACATGGGATGGGGAAACAAGAATATGGCCTTTTTGTTCAGCCTTCTGAACTGAAATTCTGAGGAGATCCAAAGCTCTCCTGGAATCCCCGTGTTCTTGTGCAGCCAGTGCAGAGCAGAGTTCTATCACTCCTCCATCAAGGGAATTCTCCCTGAGTCCGAGATGTGTTCGTTCCTCGAGAATATCCTGAATCTGAGTCGCCCCATATGGATGGAAAACCAAGTCTTCCTGACTTAATCTGGAACTTACTCTTGGATCAAGGTGCTGAGTGAAATGCAAGTCGTTACTAATCCCAATGATACAACATCTAGATGACTTCAAAATCGTATTCAGATTAGTGAGATTATACAGGATTCCATCTCCAGCTCTAGCTACTAAATTGTCTATCTCATCGAGAACAATAATGTGGACGCCCCCTTCCCTATCCATCCTCGAGACTAGAGCGTCCAACACCCTATCTGTTGGCCACCCTGTAAAGGGAATAGGCGAGTCCCCCCTTCTAGAAAGATGAGATGCTACATTCTGAACTACTCTGTATTTTGTATCTATATTTCGACAATTTATTTCGTAACTGAATACCGGCTCACCCATCTCTCTGCCCTTGTCAAGAAGCTGAGACAGAACATATCTGGTGACAACAGTCTTACCCGAACCTGGGACTCCATACAATAGCATATTAGAGGGAATGTGTCCATTTAACGCATCCACTAGATTCCTTACTAGGGACTCTATCTCTGCCCCTCGATGTGGGAGGCTGTCCGGCTCAAAGGCGTGATCAAAAATTTTCCTATCGATGAAAAGACTTTCCTGACCAAGAATCTTCTCGAAAATGTTTCCCTCCATTTCTTAACACTCCTAATCATTCCACTTCCACACCTCTCATGCTCCCCATCCGAGCAGTTGATTAGTCAACGTGGAGTTAGAGCGAGTGAGACCGACATAATAAGACTCTCTGAAGAATTAGGCTGTAGGACATCTTTATCGGACAGTAGTAATGTATGGTTTACTTTCTACACCTTGAATATTTACATGAGCTTGATTTACTTACAGTGTAACGAAATTAATTATTTTCATTAAATGTTATTATTACACTTAGAATAAAATAAGAATCACAAACTGGTATTGTGCTTGTTGTATTATTGGTATACTAAATTAGATTATCAATGAAGCCATGAAACATTAATTCCTTTCTTGCCAATCAATCAATCTACTCTAGATAGTATATATGCTAGTTATTTTTTCTAGTTTTTTCTTATAACCTCAAACGACCCGTCTTCATCGACAATTAAACTATCTCCGTCTTCTAACTGACAGATAGTTTCGGGAAGATCTGGAATTTCAAACCCTTCATCATAACCTTTCCCCGAAGAGTAATTGTGAGTAACTAAAATCTTGGCGTGAGAGTTTCTAGAAGCTAAGGATATAACATCAGAAGGACGATGATGATGGGGGAATTCGCCAATGTCAGGCATCCCCATCTCGACGACTATCACATCTGCCCTCTTAGCTCGATTATCGATCTCATCACATGGTCCGGAGTCCCCACAGTGCAATAGTCGAAAGCCAGATTCATGCACAAGTTCATAGCCATGGGGGTCAGTATCTGGATTATGAATAACAGGGAACCTGTGGAATTTCCATCCTGTATCGCCTATCTCATCGTGCTCTGACTCATGCCAGTCAATAATATGGTCTATCGACTCAAGACTTCCCGGGAACCCTAATTTGCACAGACTCTCAAGAATATCAATTCCTCCTGGCCTCAGATATACATCCAAACCGACTTCTCCTCCCCTGTCAGAGATATACTTCCTGTCGAGCATCAAGAATGGGAATCCAAAATTATGGTCTCCATGCCAATGTGTAAACAAGATATGTTTGATGTCGCTACCCGAAAATCCATATCTTCTAAGCTGGGTAAGAAGCGTTGGAGGGGTATCAATGAGTATGCAATCGTCTATTAGTGCCAAGGCATGCATCCTCCCACGTGGTGAGAAAGCATTCCCTGTTCCTAGGAAATCGACTCTCGGCATGCCAATGCGAGTACGCTCCATGACTTGACCCCATCGCCTTTGTTGTACTCTGAAGAGATCTCTCATTGCATTTATTCATAAACGAGTATTATTCCGACGAAGCGAGGGATATAGTGTCCGAGCCCCGTTCTATTCTTATTCTGTATGGTTCCCAATCTGGAAATTCCGAAGAGCTAGCCGAACAGGCAGGAAAAGCTTGTTCAAATCATGGCCTAAATGCTTCTGTAAAAGCCATGGACGAAATTCAAATTAACGATTTGGCTAACCAGAAGAGAGTCCTAATCTATTGTAGCACATGGGGAGATGGAGAGCAACCGGACAATGCTGAGGACCTATGGGAGGCCGCCAACGGAGGCGCAATCTCAGACTTGAAGGGTCTAAATTTCTCGGTACTGGCTTTGGGGGATACGTCGTACGATTTATTCTGTGAGTCAGGAAAGGAATGGGATGCTTGGTTTGAGAATATGGGCGCTAATAGAGTTCATCAGAGGGTAGATTGCGATGTTGACTATGAGGGGCCAGCCGCTGAATGGACAGCAGCCGTATTGCCACTAATGGCCGCAATTGAAGACGACCCAGCAGAGGTAGACAATGACTCTTCATCTACTACGGTGACTTCGATTGCAGAAGCTTCTGATCTAGAAGTCTCCAAAAAATCAGAGAAATCACAGTGGACTGCTAAAAATCCATACTCAACCAAGATATCTGAAAATTATGTCCTTAATGGAGAGGGGTCGGGCAAGGAGACGAGGCATATTGTATTCCAATTGGGGGATTCAGGACTTAATTACAAGGCAGGAGACGCTCTAGGAGTTGTTCCACGAGGGCCTCCAGAAGTAGTTCAAGAGATACTTTCAATCACTTCTCTAACCGGTGAAGAGATTGTTGAAACACATGCTGGTGAATTTAGCCTAAGGGAGGCTCTGACGGATAAGTATGAGGTCCACAGGGTATCTAAGAAATGGATTGAGTCCCTAGGCCCCAGGCTAGTGTCTTCTTCTTCAAGTATTGATATCAAAATAATAAGTAGGACAAGATCCTCATCCAGTAATGGAAATATAATCATGGAATGGGCCGGTTCCGGAGAAGACAATGATGTCCCTGAACAATATGTAGAAATTGGCATACCGTCAAATCCTTCGGAAGTTCTCTGGCGTGAATTGACATCAGATCCTAAAGCAATGGAGGACTACATGTGGTCTCGAGATTATGTCGACGCCCTATCTGACTTTGGTCACATTGGATTCACTGCACAACAACTTGTTGAGGGGATGGATCGACTAAAACCAAGGTTGTACTCCATAGCTAGTAGTCCAGATCATGAACCAGGAACTGTGCATCTAACTGTAGGGATAGTCAGATACAATCATCATGACAGGGATAAAACCGGACTTTGTACAGGTTTCCTAGCAGATAGATGTGAGGTCAATGAGACAGATATTGGAGTATTCATGTCGCCTACAAGATCCTTCGTTCTCCCTGAAGTAGGTTCAGCCGATGCAATTATGGTAGGACCAGGCACGGGAATTGCTCCATTCAGGGCGTTTCTACAACAAAGAGATATCAATGGAGATACAGGTAGGAATTGGTTATTCTTCGGTGATTGGACCGAAGATGGAGAGTACTACTATCGAGATGAGATGGAATCATGGAAAGAGAGAGGGATACTTGATAGGCATGATTTAGCATGGTCCAGACAGGGCTCCGAGAAAGTCTATGTCCAGCACTTGATGAAGAAGAATGGTGAGGAAATATGGAATTGGATAGATGGAGGAGGCTACTTCTATGTTTGTGGGGATAAGAATTACATGGCCAAAGATGTGCACTCCACGCTGATAGAAATCTGCTCCGAGCATGGAAAGATGACTCCAGAAGAAGCAAAAGAATTTGTAGAATCGACACTAATGAAAACCCAGAAAAGATATCTCAGAGATGTTTACTGAGGGCTTGAAATCAACACAATCTTCCGATTCAATGATAGGGCAACCGTTACAGCGTTGTCTCGATGTTTAGGAGGGTCCTCATCGCAAACAGAGGGGAAATAGCCCTCAGAATTCTACGCTCATTACGTACAATGGGTATCGAAGCTGTCGTAATACACGGGAAAGAGGACAGACTATCTCTGCCAGTTAGACTTGCTGATGAGGCGGTTTACATCCCACGTTCTGATCCACTAGCTTCGTATTTGGATATTGAAGCAATAGTAGAAGCGGCCAAGGAAGTTGGGGCAGACGCCGTACACCCTGGTTATGGGTTTCTGGCTGAAAACCCAATCTTCGCTGAAAGATTGGAAGAGGAGGGGATTACTTTCATTGGCCCTAGTGCAGATGTTCTAAGGCTTCTTGGAGATAAGATAGCTGCCAGAGATGCCATGGTCAGATCCGGTATTCCAGTTGCCATGGGTTCGGATGGTCCAGTATCAGATCCAGTAGAAGCATCAATCCAAGCGACAGAAATAGGGTATCCTGTGATAATTAAGGCAGCCGCAGGAGGAGGGGGTATTGGAATGCAAGTAGTCGACTCACCAAATGATTTTGACAAGGCATTGAGAATTTGTCAAGGAAGGGCACTTTCAGCATTCGGAGACGATAGAGTATTTCTAGAGAAATTCATACAAGGAGCACAACATATTGAGTTTCAAGTAATAGGTGATGGAGAAAGGGCAATTCATCTCGGAGAAAGATTTTGCTCTATTCAGAGGAGGCATCAGAAGATTTTGGAAGAAGGCCCCTGGCTATCTGAGGAAGTCAGAGAGGAGCTCGGTTCAAAGGTCGTCGCAGGAGCCGAGGCCGTTGGTTACAAGGGGCTAGCCACATTCGAGTTTCTCAGAGATTCCAACGGGGATTTCTATTTCCTCGAAGTCAATCCTAGGGTACAGGTAGAGCATACTGTAACTGAAATGATTACTGGTTATGACTTAGTTTCCATTGGCATAAGGGTAGCGGCAGGAGAAGGAATCCCCATTAATCAGAACGATGTAAAAATTAGGGGTCACGCCATACAGACTCGAATAAATGCTGAGAATCCACTGACTCTGGCTCCTTCACCGGGGAGGCTCTGGGAATGTCATTGGCCAAGTGGCCCTGGGGTTAGGGTAGATTCTCATGCCCACACTGGATACGATATGCCTGCCTCATTTGACTCCTTGTTGGCAAAGGTAATTGTTTGGTCGCCAACTAGGTCCGATGCAATTTCCAGAATGAAAGCCGCCCTCAGTGAAACCATGTTACTTGGCGTAGATACGCTAATTCCCCTCCATCAAGCAATAATGAATAATCATGATTTCTTGTCAGGAGACATCACAATAAGGTTCCTTGAAGAGCATCCTGAGTTATTGAACGGTGAATGATGATGGAGATGGTAATTGTTGGGACAATTTCCTATGATGATATCGAGACTCCCTCAGAGAAGGCTAGCTCCGTTCTAGGTGGTTCCGCCACTCATTCAGGACTAGCTTCCTCGTTCCATCTAAGGCCCCCTCCCGGACATCCACCTAGGATAGGAGTTGTTAGTGCGGTTGGAGAAGATTTCTCGACATATCACCAGATGGTTTTGGAGGATGCTGGAATGAATCTCGCAGGGGTTGCTCTGAGAGAAGGAGAAACATCAACTAGGTCAGTGAGATTTACTGAATCCATGGGCGGATCAGAAATCACAAATAATGACATGAATGTACTTGAGGAGTTTATCCCGATTCTTCCAAAGGCCTGGGCCGCGCCAGACGTACTTCTATGTGCAAACTCAAAGCCAAGTATGCAAATTGAAGTTCTTAAGCAGTGTCCAGATGCTAAAATTAACGCTCTGGATACCAGTAAGATTTGGATCGAGAAAGAGTTTGAAGATCTTTCAAGGGCTATGAGGATGGTGGACGTTGTAGTCTTAGAAGAAGAGGATGCGAATTCCATCTCAGGAGAGACAGTACTAACCCAGTCAATATCTTCGATCATCTCAGGAGAAGCTCTTCACGGAGGATCCGGCGCCGGACGTGGACCAAGGAGCATCATCGTTAAGAGAGGAAGCAGTGGGATTCTCGCGTATCTACCCTGCGGGACTATAGCACTCCCCTCATATCCAACGGAAAATCCGATTGACCCGACCGGCCGTGGAGATACTTTTGTAGGTGCCTTGTTCTCCTCATTGGTTGGGCACGATGGATCTCTCAATGATGCTGAAGTGATGAGGAAGGCCATGGTCCATGCTACTGTGACATCTTCGTATTGTGTTGAGGGAATAGGAACCAAAGGAATCAGGACCCTAGGAAGGGGGAAGTATCACGCTAGGGCTGATAGATATAGGAGAATAGTTGGGATATAATCATTCTAATTTCCGTACACCTGGGATATGATGCTTCTCTCCCTTGGATGGCGCCTTTCTCAGTTGTGAAAACTTCAGTCCCCCTGAAGGCACAGTAAGTTGCTTGGGAGCCCTATTCTTTCCTGACGAAACTCTTTCCACAACAGAATCCAATGCCTCCTTGGCTGAAACAGGAATCTGTTCCGGAGGTGGAGCGGGCCTACTAGCGATATCTGCTTGATGATCCTGATCACTTCTGAGCCTGATATGCTGAGAGCTTTGGAATCTTGAATGACCATTATCAACAGTTCCATCAATATCCCCATATTGAGAGACATAACTATCATCTCTGCGATATCTTGTTCTGCTCTTTGGCCTAAGTAGTGACTCAATCCAGCTGGGCTTTCTCCTCTCCCTTACTGCGAGATCCTTTTTGAAAAGTCCACCATTCATTGAGGCGACCAAACTCGAAACTCCCGGGTAATCATTAAGATCGTTTGACTCACTATTTGGCCCTGTAAGATATTTTACGGAATCGGCTTTCTTTGCTCTTGCCTGTCTTACTATCCCGGGCACACACTCCTCTCTTACCGCTTCTTCAGTAGGGGTCGGTAACAGCTGGCCCTGATAATCAGATTTTGGAAATCCATGTTGATTATACGCCCTCCTAATCATTTGCGAGCTAGAAGGCGGCATCTGTGTAATCTCCTCGGCAGGCGTCACATCGAACGAACTCTCAAATCCAAATTGAGATACAGTTTCCTGCTCATCTTTATGCTCAGAATCAAACATTCCTCCGAAACCGAAAATATCCGTAGTCTCGGAATAGTCGCTAACTTCCCTACTGGAGATTTCTGTCACGGGCTCCTTTTCCCTGTACCAAGAGGGGGTCTCCTCCCGCTGTCT
>CAXHFZ010000010.1:0-14477 GCA_964016325.1 uncultured Candidatus Poseidoniales archaeon
AGAGATTCGGCCATTGAAAACGCAACGAAATCTGCTCTGGAGGCGAGAATACCTGAAAGGGGTACTTCCTTCGGTCACCTCCTGAATACCTGTGGGATTGACAAGACAGGTGATATTATCCTTGCCTCGATTCACTATCTTAGGTCTGTAGAAAGGGAGGCCAATACCCCACCACGAGAAATTCGTCGTTTGATTTCTCAGACTGGAAGATGGACAGAGGAGGAAGTGGAGAAGTGGAATCTTTCCCTTTACATTAACAGAATGATAGAGGGGGGAACCGCTGGAAGAGGTCGTGGGCCCTTGCTTAGTTTTCCTTCTGGGGCTCCCGAGAAGAATCGTTTCGTAATCCTGACTGAAGCTGGTCTTGATTATCTAGAGGACTTGTCAATTGGTGAGTAGTATGGCTGAAGATCCAAAAGATTGGTCATATACTTCTCACATTGGCAAGGACCTGCGTGGTGTGGATCTTTCTGGTGCTGATCTCAGGAGAGCGGTCTTCGATAGGGCAGATTTGGAAGGGGCTGACCTATCCGGGGCCGATATGAGAAAGGCGTCATTCAAGGGAGCTAATCTCATGAAGGCAGCTTTTGATGAAGCCGACATGCGCGATGCTGTGTTCCTCAAAGCAAAGATGAACCTGTCTAATTTCCAAGGATCTAAACTCGATGGAGCCGATCTACGTGGAATCAGGGGCAGATATGCCATCTGGAGGAATGCTAACTGGTGGGATGCCAGGATGAACGACGATCTGAGGAAGGCACTCACTAAGAAATGGCCAAGAGAAGACGAGTGATTATTCATCCTTTAGCTTTGAAAGCCCTTCACGCATCCATTCAGGCACTGGAATCTTGCTCTTTATATCCTTCATTCTAACACAGACTGTTACCTGTTTGGAAGTCCAGCAAACTGTATCGTCCTGGTTTCTGAACTCGTATACCCAGGTTATGGATGATGAGCCTATATCAATAACTGAAATCTTGCATTTTACCGTATCTCCGTATGAAAGTGGATGGTGGAACTGAGCCTCGCTGTGAACGAGTGGGAAGCCGATTCCTTCCTCAGTCAGGATTTCATTGTAATGACGCCCGCAAGAGTACTCCCACGACTCCTCATAGAACCTATGGGCCAAATCCCAGAATCTAGGGTAGTAAACGATTTTCGCCATGTCGACCATTGGGAAGTCGACACGACGGGAAGATGTGAATGTCATGATGAAATCGGGTGCGGGGGTAACAAATGTAATTTACCGTAAGGATTAGCATCCCCCGGAGGTAGAATATGACTGGACAAATGACGAAGATGGGTTTGGCGGCGAGTGCTATTTCGATTATTGCATCGATTTACATTTATTTCTCCCACGATGGCGGTGATCCCATGCTTGGGATTTTCGTTGGACTTTGGGCGCCAACACTAATTCTGTATGCACAAGAATTAGACAAGATGAGCGATTGAATGGCGGACCCACCGCGATTCGAACACGGGTTACAAGCTCCGCAAGCTCATGTGATATCCAGGCTACACTATGGGTCCAGCGAGTTTTCGACCCGTGACCTGTGTTTAATCCCGACGGTTTAGTACAGCCTCATTCGATTCTGGACTTATCTTGAATTCCTCCAGATATGGAAACAGGAGGCATTACAGTGGTAAAATGGTCTTCCACCTTGGTTCTGCTAGCTTCTTCGCATTTGGCCCGTCTCTAACGTTCTTGGTCTTGTTAGTTAGGACCCCGTGCATTCCCTCAACGGAGAACTTGACTCTCAACTCCATCATCCTGTCTCTCTCTGCCACCACAGCTTGCTCGTCATCCAGATCTACGGTGGCTGAAGGCGTCTCCTCATTGCCATTGAATAGGCTAATTGTGGACCCAACGAGAGATGCCCGGGGGGAGAAGTCGTAGTCCTCGGGATTGTTCATCCAGACGCTGACATCGACTACAAGCTTCTCTCTGACGGATAGCTTGGTTATCTCCATCGACTTGACCATACCAGACGCAGGCGAGAGGAGTTCAAAGCACTTCGCACACGGATAGTAGCGTCACGGACCTACTTCACTGATTCTTAGGACCATCACAACTACTGTTACTGTAAGCTCCCAATCATTGCCCTGGTCGGGATCTACTCCATCTACAGGCAGGTCCGGATCGCATTGGTCTGCCGTTATTATCCATGTCCATGTTCCTTGACCGAACCTCTCTCCAGCTTGATTCAATAGCTGTTCTTCGAGGGATTCCTTGGAATCAGCGGAGAGAGTGTATCCACTATCTGGGTAGGAGTTCATCTCCCCTCTGTCTATGGAAGCGCTGGAGTTCTCAGTTATGTTGTCCTGTGATGTGGATGCGAAGGTGCTCCATCCAGATTCCATATCGAGGGAAAACGTGAAGTTGTCCTCTGGGAGCATGATAGGTATCAGTTCTCGTGAAAGTGCGAGAGTTGAGTTTAGTTGGATTACCCTTCCCCCCAAACCGGGCTCATGCTCGTATACTACTGACTCGCCTTGCTCCAGGTATCCGTTCCAGTTTGCTTCGACTATCTGTTCCTCCCAAACGATGTTGAAGACTCTCGATACTACCATCAGGTTCCAAATGGTTGTTGATACTGCTCCCTTGTCATCAACCACCGTAACTGACCCTGTTCTATTTCCCGCTTGATCTATCATCAGTTCGGCGATTCTGAGTGTTGAGTCTGCATCATTAGAAGGATCGCCGTCATTATTAGAGTCGGAGAATATGTTAAAATCCCATATGACTTCAATCCTCGCTCCTTCTGGGTCAAATGATTGACTGGCATCCAAAGTGGCTTTCTCGCCGGATTTGATGAATGTGGGCATTTCTAGGACTATCGTAGGTGGTGCGTTGACGAATATAGAAATGGAGTCTCTATCGATCTCTCCGTCATCGTTCAGTACGGTCACCTCCACATCATGATACCCTGGACTCACAAATGTGTAGCTGGTAATTCCCTGTTTAGTGGTTTTTGAGCCCCCGTCTCCGAAGTCCCATTGGAACTCATCAATTATGGTTGGACTCGGCGTGGTGGACTCCCTAGCGTCGAAATTGACTGTCTCGCCCAGATTTATCTCGGTCTGATCCGCTGATATTTTTGCATTGGGAACATTACTACCGAGACCCGTGCAACCTGAGAAAGAAACCATCACTAGTGATGCCACAATCATTAATGTCGGATACTTGGTATCACCTATCATGATGCTCATGCAACGTTTCACAATATATGGCTGTTGGATTGGTGAACTCACTTCTGTTGATTGCGATAGTTCATGGACATCGCCGTCCAGGGCCATTCATGCGTCGGCCGTTTGATGGTATGAAGGTCATCGGTTTTGACTTGGAAACAACTGGCTTTGATTGTAGATCCGAGAGAATCGTAGAGTACGCGATGGTAGGTAGCGATTCCAATGGTAAGCATATCAGTCTGTGCTCGCTAGTAGACCCCGAACAGAAAATCCCCGAGCAGGCGAGCAATGTCCATGGAATCACAAACTCAGACGTGAAGGGGCTGGGTAACTTCTCCGATCACTCAAAGAAGATTTCGGAAATGATGGAGGATGCAGTCATTGTTGGTCACAATGTCATAGGATTCGACTGGGGATTCATCAAGATGGAGTGTCTTAGAGCAGGAATAGAGCCTCCTAGGATAAGGGGCTTCGTTGATACTCTGAAAATAGCTAGGAAGCTCAGAGTTCCCGGTAGGCATCGCTTGGGTGACCTATGTGATAGATATGGGATTGATCTGGAACGAGCTCACAGGGCCGATGCTGATGCCAGTGCCTCGCTACTTCTTCTTTGGAATCTAATGAAAGAGTATCCTGATAGCTTCAAAGGACCTATTCAGGACCTTATCGAGCCTTCAGATTAGAGATTTGTTCAGGGGAGACCAAGGTAGTATCTCCGACCAGTCGCCGAGATGCATAATCTTGCCGTCTGCTTTTGCACTTCCGAGATAAACGGGACCCTGATATCCCGAGTCTACCAGCTCTCTCATCTGAGAGAGGGCCTGATCCCGTAGTAGTGCGCCAAACTTGTTCTCTGATCTACCCACATCTCCGGTTTCGCCCACTGGCGGGGCTCTCTCGAACAGGGTAGCTCCAGAGTCGCTGTCGAATCGAATAATATTCACTACTTCGTCCCTGAAAATGCCCCCTGGGGGGAGTGTTCCGTCCCTACGGGCCACCCACCAAGTCGGACACCATGCTTTCCATTCACAGAATCCGCATGCGGTTGAGTCAGGAGTTCCCTCGAATGGCGTCTCGCTGTGCCTCATCCCTTCCCATGCTGCGAAGGCGTCTTCCAGCACCGATGGTCCCTCTGCCCTGTGAATTGTCTGATTAGAGGAGTACCATCCTTCAGCATGAAGGGGCGGATGATCTGGATTGTTCTCCTTCAGTAAATCCCTGTAGAAGCGGAGCTGCCTGCTAACCTTCTCATTCAAGCTGACTTTTGGAGGCCTCCCAGTTTTCAAATCGGCGACAATCCATCCTTTGGATTCGCCATTTTCGTCAATATCTGCAACTAATAGATCCAGTCTACCCATCAACCTGCCACACTCTGATACCAAAGTGCCTTCGTTAGCCAGGACGATTGACTGCACTTGTTTCCACATTCTTATTGTCACCTCGGAAAGAGCGACCTTCTCTATTCCTGATTTTGAGAACAGTATATTCAATGCGCCGACGAGTCCGTCATGAGCTTTCGTAATCATCTCGCCTTTCCACCTAGGGTGTCTCGGGGTGTCCATAAAAATTTCTTTTTCGATCTGCCAGTGTCTGTCTAGAATCCCTTTTGCAGTAGGAGGAAGCCATTTGACTTCATCTGGGTCCCTATCATCGATATCCAGATTACATAGGTCCTCGACGGAATTGTGAACTGCGGTTCCCATAGATGCTGGCATACTGGCCTTTCGAGGGAGCTTCTGTCTGGAAAGCCAGTATTTCCGGGGGCAATCCTCGTATCTACTCCAAGAGGATGGCGACAGTTGGTGGGCTACAAATCCTTCATCCATGTCATGCCCCCATGTGTTTCACCTATGATACCGTACGGGCTAACTGTTAGAAGCACTTGCATTAATCGACAGCCATGAGTGAGATACCCGTGATAGATATCGAAGATGGTTCTGAGTTTGATGAGGCCTTGGTTATCAGTTGTTTTCCATCGGAGGGTTTTGTGAGTAGTATTGTAGCGCATTTTCTTGTGGACAAGCTTGGGTTAGAGCTTGTAGGAGGGATTCGCCACTCGGGACTACCCCCTGTTTGTCTGGTTCAGGAAGGTAGTCCCCTTCCCCCCATTAGGCTCTACAGCGGAGTCCCAATTTGTAACGTGGACAAGTGCGATAAGGTTGTGCTAATCGCCTCAGAGATTCAAATATCTCCCGAATTGAAGTTACCTATTGCAAGTGAGATTCTAGACTGGATGTCGGAATCTGGTGCTGGAATATCAATAATGATTGATTCCTACGCGCATGGAGAGGGACAAAAGCACTCAATATTCGATGAGGATAAGAGTCCAGATACTGTTGTAGGTATCGGTTCAAATGAGAAGTCTAGAGAGATGCTGAAAGAAATTGGTGCTACCCTTCTAAAGCAAGGTGTTGTTGGGGGAATGACGGGAGTAATGCTTGGTGAGAGTCGGAGAAGGAAGATGGATTCCCTGGCTGTAATTGCAGAGTCGGGGGGAGAGTTCAGCGGAGGGGGAATCCCAGACGCGCGGGCCGCGGCTCGTATTATCGAGTGTCTAGATGGCCTACTTCCAGCGGTGAAGCTTGACCCAGAACCGCTGTTAGAGGAAGCACAGAGGATTGAGGGGCAAATAAGGGAGATGATGGCCTTGCACCTAAACTCTGAATCTGACGTGGTCAGTGCCCCTAGTACTATGTATGGTTAATCAGAAATCACCTAGAGTTGATTGGCGCGGTGTGGGAATATCTGTTAGAATTCCTCCTCCCAGTAGATCATCAAGCTGGTCCTCGCCGATTATCATCACTCCTAGTCTTGTTGCCTTCTCCATCTTTGATCCTGAGGAGTCTCCAGAAACTAGGAAATCGAGATTGCCCGACACCGATGATACTACTTTCCCCCCTTGTGCTTTTATTGAGAGTGCTATTTCTTTCCTAGGCCTACTAAGGGTTCCTGTTATGCAGAAGGTCTCCCCGTTCAGCGTCCCTTGCGAAAATGTCTTTCTTTCCTCAACTATTACTATCCTTGAATGCAGATCAATTATCGATGCTTTCCTATTCGAAATACCATCCAGCAGCAGATTGGCCACTACTTCTCCAATTCTATCTATTTTGACCAGTCTTTCAACAGCTTCCTCTCTGTGTGATAGCATATCGATCAATTCATCCAAAGTCTCTACCTCGGAGCATATCAGCGTCGCTATCTCTGGACCGATTCTGGGTAACCCCAATGCAGAAATGAACATACTCAGCGTCATCGATTTGCTATTCTCTAGCTCTTTGAGTAAATTGTTTGCCGACTTCTCGGCCATCCTATCCAAAGAAAGTAGCTCTCTCTTCCTTTCATCCAGCCTGTAGAGATCTGCTAGGCTAGAGACTAGTCCAGAAGAGCATAGTTGCTCGGCAAGTTTCTCTCCGATTCCGTCCAGTTCAAGCTTCCTGCACCAATATAGAATTGTACGCTCTAATCTGGAAGGACATTCCAAGTTATTGCACTTTAGGAATGCTCCGTCCACAACCAGTGTGGTTTCACAACGAGGGCATTTGGTTGGGACTATTATTTCAGAGGCCTCAGGTAGTTCCTGATTGAACGGGGATCCGTCTGAATGGGTCCTTCCTTCGAGATCATTCGCCGTGGCCCTGCCCAAGACTTCTATGATTTTAGGGATCACGTCTCCTCTCCTTACTACTCTGACCTTGTCTCCGATAGACATTCCCAATCTCTCTACTTCACCCTTGTTGTGTAGAGTGGTATTCTCGACCGTAACTCCGGATACTATTACTGGGGCTATCCTGGAGACTGGGGTAACGTTCCCTGTTCTCCCGGTCTGCCAACTAACTCCCATAAGTACAGAAATCGCTTCCTGGGGGGGGAACTTCCATGCTAGGGCCCACCTGGGATGGTGTGCAGTCATTCCGAGAAGTTCTCTCTTGTCTAGACGGTCCAGTTTGATTACGACACCGTCGATCTCCCATGGCTCTGAATATCTACTTTCAGTCCATCTATCAGTGATTTCAATAATCTTTTTCGAAGTATCGTGATCTTCATAGCCCGAGACAATCTCATTCCCAGCAACCTGTATTCCCATCGAAGATAGCCATGAAATAGCTTCCGAATCGTATTTGAATTCTAGAGGATTGGGACTATCGGGATGTTTGGAGTCGCCTGAAGGAAATTCTACTCCATACGCGAAGAAGGCCAAGTCCTCAGCCCGCCCCTTTCCAGCATCGATACTCTTCTGCCTGAGCGAGCCAGCAGCTAGGTTTCTCGGATTGGGAGCTATGTCGGAATATTTTTGCTCGAATGTATCGAGTGGCATGACCACTTCCCCTCTGATATGACAATCTCCGTCCCAGGCTATCCTATCTGGGACATTTGGAATTCTCCTTACGTTTGCTGTGACGTCCTCACCTCTGGTTCCATTGCCTCTAGTGGCAGCTCTGACGAGTCGTCCTCTTCTGTACTCCAGTGAAAGAGCAGACCCATCTAACTTAGGCTGACACACGAACCTCCTTCCCTTTGCTGTAGTCTGTGATACGAAATGGAGGACTTGTTCCTCGGTATTGGCCTTATCTAAGCTCCTCATAGGGAACTCATGCACTATCTTTACCGAACCAGGAGGAGGATCGGCCCCCACTCTCGAAAGCTGTGGATGGTTCGGGTCCAAGGACTCTAGCTCGTCCCTCAGCGAGTCGAATTCCGAATCAGTAATCTCGGGTGATGCCTCGTTGTAATACTTGTTCGAGTGGTATGAGAGAAGGTCGGCAAGATCATTGATTTTGAGGAGTTTTGCCCTCTCATCGTTGGCGTCTCCTACCATGCTCAACGAGAGGGGGAGGGTCCCTTCAAGTTACGTCTTGGTTGTACAAAATCATGTCTCAAATCTACACTTCATCTTTTGGTGGTGGGCCTGCCAGGATTTGAACCTGGGTCGCGCGACCCCCAGCCGCGAAGTATAGGCCAAGCTAACCTACAGGCCCCTTTTGGGATTCAGGCGTGAGAGCCTCATTTGAAAGCCCTGTCGCTATATCAATTCCTCTCGAGCAACACTGAACGGTGAGACCTCGTCTATGAGTTCGACGTGTGAGAGGAACATCCTTCTGCAGCAGTACCTCTCGAGGCCCGCTTCATCCACAGCCTTCTGAGGGTCTTCACCCGATTCGACTGCCTTCTTGTAACCTGCATATGCATGGGCAATAACCTTGCCACAGCTCCAACATCTGACTGGAATAATCACTCTTTTCACCTACCTGTAAGACTTCTGCCACTTTTTCCTAGCACCGCGTCCCATTTGGTGCTTGGGTTCCTTGCGTCTTGGATCATTCACTAGAAGGCTTCTGTCGAACCTAAGGTATTCATCTCTAAGTTCCTCGTCATCTCCCTCTGCTCCGCCATTCCATTTTACCAGTCCGCGGGCTATTGCGGTACGAATGGCATCCACTTGGCCCATTTGGCCACCGCCTTCTACATCGACATATACGTCGACATCTCCTAGTCTGTTCATTGCCTCAGCAATTTGAACGGGCTCAAGGGCCTTTCTCTGTGCTAAACTAGGGCCCATGATGTGAATGGGCTCGCCGTTGACTCTGACTCTTCCCTGTCCCTTTCTGACGGTTGCTCTGGCAACGGCCGTTTTCCTCTTTCCACTGGTGTTGACTGAAATTTTCTTGCTCTTCTTCCTAGCCATACTATTCAGCACTCCATCTTGTTGAGTCTATTCCCAGGGACTCGCTAATATCTCCGAGTCTAACGAACTTTAGCGGTAGGGGCTTGTCTATAGTTGATGTGTCTCCCCACTGATGGCCGTCGGGCAACTCTTCCCCACTTAGGTTGGAGGGAGTCCCGATCATTACTCTGAGGTCTCTCAAAGAGTTCCTTCCACTGCTATTCTTCTGGTATGGTAGCATTCCTCTGACCGTTCTCTTGAAAATCTGGTCTGGCATTCTTGGGTAGAATGGTCCCTTACGAGCGTGGTTAAGCTCATACTTTGCCCTGTACTTTCCGAAGACCCTCTTCTTGGGTCCTGAGACTATTGCATTCTCTGCGTTTAGGATGATTACCCTCTGCTGCTTTCCGCTCTTTCTGGCGGTTAGCATCTGGGAAGCAACGTGACTGGCGAGTCTTCCAAGAATTTTATCGCTAGCATCGTAGACTAGTGTGTGTTGTTCATCCAAGGATTCTCACCCCCTTTCCTTCAGGGTTTTCCTTCATCAGTTCCCTGATAGTAAGGACGCGCCCTCCTGCGCCTTCAATCTTGGTCCTAGCTCCGGAGCTGACACTGTAGGCGGCGACGCTGGGCTTTCCCTCCACCTCTCCACTTCCAAGGAGCTTTCCGGGAACGAGGACCATATCCTCGGTGGAAGCATGCCTTGACAGGCGGCTCAGGTTTGGTTCTGCCCAATTGCTACGACTCGCTTCGAGTCGTAGCGCCACGTCTCGCCATAGTGCCGAACCGGTGGACCTGCTCTGCTCCTTCAAATCGCCAATTAGGGCGATAAGGGATTGGTTGGTCTTTCTGTTCTTCTTACTCATATGACTCCCTCGACGTTACTTGGGTAGGCGGGCCACCTGAGGCCTTGTTATGAATGCTACGGGCTCTGTGAGAGGGGCTATTTGCCTCTCAAAGAGAATCTTTAGCAATTAAATCCTGAATCCTGAGTCGGGATCGTCCTCGTCTACCCCTGCAAGCCTCACTTGTCCTTCTGAGTCGATGAATTCGCCTGCACGTGTAACGGACCCGTACATTGACGACTCGTTGTCTGAGGTTCTCATTAGTACGCTGTCTCCTAGGGAGACTGTCATGTGATTGATTATTGACTGCAATGTCGATATTGCACGGTCTCTCTGTTCAGCACCGATTTCGTGATTGGAGTACCTGGCTTCTTCGAATATAGCGAAGAACTCGTCGAGATCTTCTGGAGGGGCTATTCCTCCAAGCATGGAGTTTAGTGCGTCCTCGAACTCTCTGGTTGTCTCGTACACCTTCTTCATTGCTCCTCTCTTCCTGAAGAACCTGACTAGATCCTTGTAGCAGTTAAATATGGTCTGAATGAAGTCATTCGATGCCTTTAGAGACATCAAGGAATCGGTTAGAATACCTCGAATAATCTCTATTCTTCTGCGCTCTGCGTAGTTCCTGTACATTATTGCACCGATTAGTAATGCGAATGAGAGCGCAATGAGTAGTACTACAGTGACCTGCGCGGTGAAGAAGCTCGTTTGTCCCTCTGGTTGTGTCGTGTCCAAACGAATCAGGGGTGTGTTTTCCAAATCCTCTCCTTGGTAGAAAGCCGATTCTTGGAAGTGAACGGTAACCTGCCATTTACCGTCCACGGCACATGGCCATGGATTCCCGAAAGTATCCATCTGACCGCACTCACCTGCGAATGGTACATCCTCCCCTAAGTATGTGAAGTTGAACTCTGCCTCCCCCTGCTCATTCGTAACGTCGTACTGAGGTGGGATATTGACCCATCCAGTGCCATTGTAGTATTGTATCTTGAAGATCACTGTTTCTCCGGCGACTGCTACATCGAGCCTGTCCCTAAGGATGGCCACCGAGCCTGTGATATCATCACCGGGCTTGTATCCGACCGGGTCGGACCAGTGGTTCTTCAGAAGGATATCCACTCTACTCCTTACAAGAACCTCCATATCCATGAATGAGCTGTTTACTACTGGAGTAGTCTCAGCTCTACACCCACCTGGGAGCTCCCTATCAGGCTCATATGCAACTCTCAATGTCCGGAAGCCCTCCAGAGATTCCCCGTCTGGCTCTATTCCCCTTCTGCTCGGATTGTCGTCTGGATCACCTGAGAACCACTTAACAAATCCGGTTCCATCTTCGGTTATCATGGTCCCGATAGGTCGTGTATTGGTCTCTGGGTTGATGTAAATATTCAGGCACTTTCCTCCTATTGGATTGCCATTGACCTGTGTCAAGAGGGCCTCAACGTGGAATGACTCCTTCAAGTACACAACAGGGAACTCTGAGCCGTTTTGGAATGTGTATGTGTCCACATCGGATCTGAACGGACCGACTTCCATAATCTGCATTGTCGAGTTGGAGAAAACGGGGAAGATCCTTGTCGACGAAGAGTTACTGTATCGGTATCTATCGTTGTTCTCGTATGAATTGAATTGGATATTGACTCTTGCTTGACCGGCAGTAACTCCAGATAACGGACAAACAATTTCGAAAAAGCCGTTAGCATCGGTAGTTCCGGGGATACATGAAATAACGCCCAGAGAAGCGTCTACCATCTCATAGGTAATCCTGATTGCCCTGTTAGACAAGTTCGATCCCAGTTCATCGGTTAGCTGGCCTGTAACAATCATCGGCTTTTCTATAGCCTGGCCGGTGGTGGGATCGATTTCAGAGGTGTATACTATCTGGTCATCCACTGATAGCTGAGTCCTACCTATCAGGCTAAACCCATCTACTTGGAACTGCATTACCTTCCGGTAGTGATCGCTATTGACCACTAGCGCACAAGGGTCCCAAGCCCCGGACGTCTCCAGAGCGTCAGCGTCCAGGGGTTCACAACCCTCATGGGGGAGGTTTTCAGCGAACCTGAGTATCACATTGACTGGACCGAAACCATCGGGAAGGAATGAGTTAGGATCGTCCTTGAGGAGCTGTGGATTCAGTAGTAGGTTATGGTAGATCGACCCTGCGTTCGGACAAAGGGTTTCGATAATCTGCCGATGGGTTCTGTCTTCGAAATCAGTACCTTCCATTATCAGCAGTACCTCTCCACCGTTCTCTAAGCACCCGTCTAGTGCCTCACCAAGGTCTTTTTCCACCGCGGTTCTGTTATCATCTGTTACTTGTCCTGAGAATTCCCATATATCCCCCGCTTGGAGTAAATTTGGAGTGGTACTTTGTATGCTCAGATATGTTCTAGACACAACCCATAAACTCGTGTCGGAGGAGCTTCCTTGTCTAAATGGATCACCAGGGTATGTTACCCCCAGGGTGAAATTACCTAGCTCATGGAACTCGTCAATAGTTAGGTTGACCTTGAGTACTCCGTTGTTGTCAGTAATTGCAACACCTGCAGAGTTGTCTGCAGACCACGTGTAATTAACCGGGGCGTCCCTCACTGGTTGGAACGCATTGTCAATTAGTCGGGCTTCGAGAGTTACATTCTGACCACGATATAGTCGAGGTATAGAGCTGAACTGGAAGTCGGTAGTACCGATAACTGAAACGTTCACATATGCACCAGTTGGAGCAAGTACAGATGTCTGATTACCTGTGAAGTAGTAGTTTGAATTGGTAAAGTCAGCCCTTATTCCGAATACACCTGCGGAGTATTGGGAATACCAAGTCCAGTTGTAATCGAACTGTGCAACACCATCAATCATGCTGGGAACCCTAGCGAAGCCCGTCTCGGTTGAGCCAGCAAATACGCCGTTTCCATCAACATCTACCTGTAGTGCCATTGGGTCATGGGGCCATGGGACCATCGTACGGTTCCATACAGAGCCAACCACCCTAAGAGACTCGCCTGTAAACATCTCTGGAACTATTTCACATCTGACGTCACTATCTGGGTCTAGTGGATCGACTGGCCCACAGGGAGGCACGTTGAAATCCCCTCCGTTCTGCATGGCTATGAACCAATGAGTTCCGTTGGAAGAAAGGAATGGCCTCAATCTGGAGGCCTCGCCTGCGAGAGACTGAGGGTTACCATCCCATAGTATGGGATAGGGCTTCCCAAGGCTAACGTCTTGGTAGTCCAGATTGGCATTTGCCAATGATGGCGAGTGGAATAATGCCCTCCAAGCTCCAAATGTGGAGCCGGTAAATTGTGTAGCGTCCCAGAAATACACCGGACGTATTGAAGGAGTGATTATGTCTGCCTCGACATACATTCTGTGCATTGACCTGATATTGAAAGAGTCGGACTCATCCCCTTCGAGATAAGGCCATGGTAGCTCAGAGCCAAGATCGGGTCTAGAGTATGCAGTAAAGGTGTAGTCGCCTATTGGTAGGCTGGTTGAAGTGTAGTTGTACCTACCGATAACATTGTGCGTTTTCGAGAAATCGTCCCATACTATCTCCTCATATCCTCCAGGAATAGCCCCGGGGCCGTTATCCATTGTTGAGTTCCACTGAACCTGCTTCCAGATTCCTTGACTACCAGAATCTTGGACGAATGTCAGAGAAATCCATCCTCCCTCGTCGGCCCTGTATCCATAACCATAACCATCGAAAACAGTAGGGTTGGTCGTGTTACCAAACGGACCGCCTGAAACATTGAATGATACCGGTGCATATGGTAGCCTATTGTCGAAGATACCCCTATCCCAATCTGCCGCATAGTGAACCTTGTAGTCAACGAAGAGGGGTTGCTCGTCACTTCTGAAGTACGTCCATGCTACGTAGTCCACAGTGGTGTTAGCCCTGACTTCTACAGGCACGGGCTCTGTATTAGCCCCGTCATGGACAAACATCTCCGTCACTTCGGCATATATGTTGTATGTGGAAGACGGTCCGACCCCTAGATCCTCAGGGAATAGATATTGACCCACCTCGAACTCCCCATATTCATCGGTTAGAACATCAATGGTCTCCATAGCTACAGTACCGTTTGAGGCCCACTCGATTATTACTTGAACCGGTACGTTTGGAGCTCTGGTGAAGACGCCCTGCTCGGGGTCTAGCCAATCTACACTACCATTGAACTTAGCGGGGAAGAACGCATCCAGCCACAGAACTTGCTGCGTGTAGAGTGTGATTCTAGTTGGTATCTTATCATCCTCATCGGGTATACCATCGTTGTCCTGGTCCCAGTCTGAAGAGCCATTCCAGTCTTCTTCCAAGTGATCCCAGTCAACGTCTGTTCTATCGTCCGCATCGTCATCATTATCGATAGCATCGGGCCCTGTACTGGGGTCTGTTGGGTTAGCTATTCCAGTTCCATTACCAAAGTCATCATGATCCCACGGATTGGTGGACTCTGAATCAAAACGGGTTGGCCAAAGCATCACTTCGTCTTCGTCCTTCATTCCATCAGCGTCATCGTCATCGTCGATATCATCCCTCAGGCCATCGTTGTCGTGATCCCATGGAGTGATGAAAGGTGTGGCCCCTGACTGTTCTATCACATTGACAATGCCATCGCCATCCCAGTCGTTGTCTGCCCAGTTTGGTATACCATCGTTGTCGTGATCCCATGGACTCTGCTCCTCGCCTGTAAAGCAGCCTGGTAGGGTCTCTTGAACTGTATCTGAAACTCCGTTGTTATCATCATCTGGATCCTCCCCGTCTGGGACACCGTCGT
>CAXHFZ010000011.1:0-13822 GCA_964016325.1 uncultured Candidatus Poseidoniales archaeon
TAGTAGTCCTAATTCTTCTCTTGAGAGCTCATGAATCGCGAGATCAATACTCATCTCAATCGCCGAAGCACCCTCCATGGAAATCGCTACGTGACCCTCGATCCACTCGTCATTAAGAGTGGAGTCCAGGCTAGAGGCGTAGTCATCGCATATTCCATTTCCATTTCCCCATGAAGAGCAAATTTCGTTTGATACTTCAGGGTCCCCGGGAGGAGGAGCTGCATTGGCCAGTGGCGCAAATAGCAGAATGATGACCAGCGCGATGCATGTACGCACAACGGTTGGAGCGTGTGATATACCATAAGTCTGAATCAGTGATGTTCGCCCGACATATATGACTGGCGGGGGCCCACATGAGCGTTTACACGATTCTATTTCCTCATTTCTCGGTAAAAATCCTCCTTCAGAGATACCCAAGAAGTGGGAGAGGTTCTCTGATATTGCGATATTGCCATCTGGGTCTTTCAGAGATGAGTCTTGGGGAGATATAGTCGGACCTGATCTCTGGAAAGCGGTCGCTCAAGGGCTCAATGTTGAGAGGCTGGGGATGATGGGGGAGGTGACTGGTAGAATTCGAAAGAGTGGTGTTAAGATGCTACTGGGAGATGATGACTGGGTTGTGAGAAGAGAAAATGGAGTCGACTACGGCTATCATGTGACAAAGTGCATGTTCTCGGCGGGTAATGTGAATGAGAGGAGACGGATGGGGGAGATTGCGAGAAGGGGGGAAGTGGTAGTCGATTTGTTCGCTGGGATAGGGTACTACTCCCTCCCAATTCTAGTCCACTCTGAGGTGGAGCATGTCCACTGCTGTGAGTGGAATAATGATGCTGTGGAGTCTCTTGAGTGGGGTATAGAAAGGAACAATGTTTCTTCCCTATGCACAGTGCATAGAGGCGATAACAGGGAGACATCCAAGTCAATTGGAAAGGTTGCTGATAGGGTCATTATGGGCTTACTTCCTACTTCCGAGAGGAGCTTTGAGGCGGCTATGGAGGTACTCTCTGATTCCGGAGGAGTGATTCACATCCATGGCCTAGCGAAGGCAGATGAATACTCTGGATGGGCAGAAGAGGTTATGACGGGGATTTGTAATTTTAGAGAGGGCTCCAGAGCAAGAAAAATTGCAGTCAATCGAATAAAAAGCTATGCTCCCAGATGGGATCACGTAGTTCTGGACGTGGAAATAAGTTAGTCCGTTGAACTCAAGTCGTGTAACCCTCCCGGAATGATATGGCTGATGACTGGCTAGAGCGCTCAGCCGCATCATACAACAAGTATTCCCTGGATTCCAAGGATGACTATGCGGCAATACTCCTAATGCCGGTCGATACGCTCTCAGAAATTATCGAGTGGACATTCAGATCCCTTCCTGATGAGATACTTGTTGGGATCGATCCCGATGTTAGCCGACCCCATCCGGATGGAGTAAACAGGAGATTCACTGGATCTGACTTCCAGTCGGGTTTATTCGCAGGGCAAGGGTATGTTCTTGGGGAACCACATCTTGTAAACAGAGGGGACTCGTTCTCTGTCCATCATGTTCCTGAAGAGTGGATTGATGGAATTTTAACAGAAGACAGGGGCTCAAGAGGAGGAAGATTCACTCACTGGATCCATTCCCATCCAAATGCGGTTGCGGTTCCCAGTGATGCTGATGCTGATGCAGCACAGTGGACGGAGGGATGTGATATGATTCTTGGAGTCAGATTCTCCCCAGAAGGGTTACTGCCCTGGTTCGATGAGGTCGGAGGCACTAGGAGGAGGCTTTCTCCAGGTAGTAATTCTGTAAAATCAGACAAAGGAAACGATAGTCTCCCAGTAATTGGTAGAGCTGTAACGGGACATCTCATTCACGGACTTGAGGTTATAGCATTTCACAGAACCGGATTAGGTGTTAATCTAATTATTACGGATTCTGAGGGGGTTCCCATTGAGTAGTTTTCAGTCTCTGAAAACATGCTCTCTAAGATGGGCTAGCTCTTCGATACTACCTCTGATGTCATCGAGAGCCCTGTGACCAGATGGTTTGGAAAATCTGGGTGCCTTTGGGTACCATCTTCTGGCTATTTCCTTGACGGATGTAACGTCAACGCTTCTGTAGTGGAAGAATTGATGAAGCTCGGGCATATACCTCCTGAGAAACCTCCTATCTTGTCCTATTGTATTGCCGCACAGAGGTGGAACCCCAGCTAAGCAGTGCTCCATTAGAAACTCCAAAGTCAGCCTCTCTGCCTCTGCTATCGGCACACCATCGGATCTGACTCGCTTTAAGAGGCCGTTCTTGGTATGGTGCGTGATATTCCAATCATCCATCTTCTCCAATTCTGACTCTGGCTGGAAAATGGCCAAAGAGGGCCCTTCAGAGACCAAAGTTAAGTCCCCCTCTGTAACTATGGTTGCTATTTCGATTATTTTATTCTCTATCGGATCGAGACCTGTCATTTCCAAATCTATCCAGACAAGTCTGTCCTCCATGCGTCCGGCGGGAGAGTGCGCGAGTCTTGAGTGTTGGGGGGCCACAATCATAGGGCTGTCTGCTCGCGCATAGACATGGCTGGTGTAAGCTACATTGGACTTCTCAGATCCAATGCGCCCTACAGAAGGCTATTCACTGCCAATGAGATTTCTTACGTTGGAGATTGGTTCTCAATGATTGCCCTATTCCTTCTAGCGGGCGAAGCCTCTGATAATTCCCCTCTGGCTGTTGCAGGAGTTCTCGCCACTAGGAGCTTTACTTTCGCTCCACTAGAGCCACTCACAGGAATGCTGGCGGATAGATATTCTAGAAAGTGGCTCATGGTACTTGGTAATGTTTGGTCATTTACGATTCTGGTAACTGCTCTATCGCTCGGTGCACTGGACAGTCTGACGTCAGTATACCTCCTTGGCATGGGCATGGTAGTCGGTAGAGCAATATCCTCCAATGCGGAATCTGCTTATGTTCCGAATATTTGCACAAAGGAGGAGTTGCTGTCTGCAAATGCCCTATCTTCGGGAGGATGGTCTGCTGCTATGGGAATTGGAGCTGGAATTGGGGGTCTAACAATCTCACAATATGGAATAGAGACTGCACTTTGGATTGATTCGATTACTTTTCTTTTTGCTATTACTCTAATCATGACCCTCCCCCATGGAGGTCCTGAGAAATCTGGAAGCTTGTCCAGTAATCCTAGGGCTATGCTTGAGGAGATTCTTTCTGGATGGAAGTATATCCTGTCGAAGCCTTCTATCAGGAGAGTGGTCTTGGCGAAGGCGATGTGGGCTTCTGGGGGAGGTGCACAGGTGTTTCTCCTAATCCTAATAGGTAGGGAGGCTGGTTTTGGGGATGTCGCAGCTGGGATAGGTATTCTGTACATGGCTAGAGGATTTGGCTCAGGATTTGGACCAATAGTCAGTAGACGGTACATGAGTAATGACAGGCTAGTGCCGTATCTGCTTGGAGGGGTGTTGATAATCAGTGGCGCCTTCTACATGGCAGTAGCGGTTTCTGAGTGGACGGCGATAATACTAGTCTATGTTTTCATATCCCACGCAGCTAGTGGGGTCAATTGGGTACTTTCAACTACAATGCTCCAGAAGAGAAGTGAGGACGAGTGGTTGGGAAGGGTATTCGGTACTGACTCACTGGGAATCACAATGACAATGGGGTTGTCAACAGTAGCCGCTGGGTTGATTCTGGAGAATAATCTACTCACACTTAGGGAGACGATTATAGCAACTGGGACTTTGCAAATATTGGCAGGTCTGCTATGGGTATTACTCGCTACACCTGCTGAGAAGAAGATGCTAGATAAGTCTGTCCAGACCAATTAGTACAACTATTGGGGCAATTGAAAAAATGACATTCTGAAGTAGAGACTTTGCTGATGCTTGAACTCTCTGAGTAACACGATCCTGTATCTCTCTGTCCAGTCTTTCCATAGCGATACTGGCTGGTTCCCTTACCCTTCCTAGGATTTCCTCTAATGCATCGGCACCCCTGTCTAATAGTGAGTATATCACCTCAGTCATAGGGTTTGTTTCTGGCACTATATTTGCCTCTCCATCTACCTCAAAGTCTACTTCAATTACATCTCTCCAAGGTCGAGGAATACCAGAATTACTGACATTTTGGAGTATATTTCTTCCCACTACTGCTCCTTGGACTACCATCTTTGCTGTTGAAAGATTATACTTTGCAATTGACAGAATATCTCTTCTCGATCTCATGACCTTTGAAAAATCTGAAAATAGCCATAACGCCCCAGCGAGAAGAAGAAGAGCTACTCCCAAATCAGGAGTATCGTCCCATGACGGCCAACCAATCGGCCCAAGCCAATAACGTGCACCGATTGCAACTATAGCTGGTAAAATAAATGACATGGTCTCATTCACTAATATTAGCCAGAACCCCTTTACGGGCAATGATTTTATCTTTGTCAAGAACCATCTAACATGCTTTGTTCTTTCACCTGGTGGAGCATAGGTGTTAATGAGGTCGATTAAAGGAGGAGCAACAAAAACTAGTCTCAAGATAAAGGGTATCGCGAGCATCAGAATGTACGCATCCCAAGGAGAAGCGGGAGGGAGGCTTGGCATTGCGAAGGCATCAGCCATGAGAGTCACAAGGGAAGGTCAGCAATCAACCTCTCTACTAATTAACGAGCGTGGCTAGTGGCTAATGCCTCTGCCTGATTCATCGCAGCCCTCAATAAAAAGAATGCCACTATACAACCTGCAAAGAAGCTCCCTCCGACGTACACATGGGTCTCAAACATCAGAATTCCTATAGCTGTAAGAGACAAGTATGATATGGTCTGGCATATCAAGGATAGCCTCTGCAGCATAATGAATTCTATCTCATGAACATTAGAGGCTTCTTGTATGTAGGAGTTGATGAGGAAGAATATTGCTTGGAAAGGTAGAGCGGCCGCTAATACTGCCAAACATGCTACGGTTATCATCTCAGGATCAGTAGGATCTAGCTCTAAACCCCTGAATAGTAAATTACCGGTATTCAGACCAATTATGGCTGCATGGATTGCCCATGCCTTGTCAGCTGGGACATCATCATCATCATCCATTCTGGGAACGACCATGGAAGGCTGCATCCCAATCAAGAATTGAAGGTTGCCCCAGTGAATGCTTAGGTAGTGTGAGTTAGTGGACGGATGGCGAGAGCTCAGATGTTCGGAGCCCTTCCCCTCATCATTCTCCTCCAAAGTGGAGGAAACAGACATGGCCACCAGCATGCGTAGTAGCCAGACGGCAATCTAGGAGCGTCTTGGTATGGCCTAAGTTTCCAGAAAGGAACAGATGCGTGGAGGTGGTGATCAGAATGCCTAGTCAGCTCCAGGAGACTCCACCTAGACCATCTGGCCTCTGTATTCCAAGCGTGTCCTTCTTCGAATCTTCCCCCGTTCTCTCTCCTCAGCCCCCAGTGGCGTATGTAATTGACATACTCGAGGGTCAGTATAGCAATACCTGAGGCTATTAGCCAGCCAATTAGAACGGGCGCCGCCCAGTAAATCCCTGCATAGTGCAAGAAAATCAGAATTGATATACACAATGATTGGAGAGCGAGACCTCTCCATGATGGATTTCTGAAACCTGTTCTACCCTTCCTGTTGTGCACTCTCACAGACGATAGGAACTGCCCGGGTATGGTTCTGATCCAGAAGGACCAGATGTTCTGCTCGTAGGTCGCACTGGCTGGGTCTTTGTCTGTAGCTACGTTCTTGTGATGATTATGATTGTGCTCAGTAGTGAAATGAGTGTAGTTTATACTGAAAAGAAGGGCTCTTGCCAATCTCCACCCAGGACTTTTCGGCCTCTGGTGCCCTAGCTCATGTGCGGTAACAATGGCCGAGGCGGCGGCAACTAGGCCTGTTGACAGAGATGCCGCTAAAAGCCAGCGGGTTATTCCCTCGCTTGAGGCGAAATAGAAGAACGTCGCTAGCATCACGAAGTGCAATATTCCATGGACCCAGAGTAGTCTCTCAAAGGGAGTACCAGACTCTCTCGGAGGCCTTGGAGACTCCGACTCTCCGAATAGGACGTCAAGGATGGGGCTCAATACCCAAATGAACAGGACACCGGACAAGGTGTAGACGCCACCTAACACATTTCCACTGATTGCTAGCATGGGACTTATGAGTCCCAATAGGTGGACAGACCATGGTTCCGGGCTCAGCGCAGTGTCACTCATACAGGTGAGCGTGTCTGGCTCTAGTCTTTGCTATTTTTGGAGCGACGATCACCATACAGTAAGGATTCGAAGGGTTGTTTTTGAAGTAGTCGTGGTGGTATTTTTCTGCGACATAGAAGTTCTTGAGTGGTGAAACCTCGGTTACAATTTCACTGGAATATGCATCGCTCATTTCATCTATCACTGAATGTGAGTCCCTTTTTTGGGACTCTGAGTTATAGAAAATTACACTTCTGTAATGAGGCCCGATATCATTTCCTTGTCTATTCAGCTGAGTCGGGTCATGGCATGTGAAGAATACCTCCAAAAGAGATATTCTGTCAATCTTTGATGGATCGAAAATCACCTTTACTACCTCAGCATGGCCCGTTCCCTTCCCGCAAACCTGCTCATAGGTGGGATTCTCGACGTGTCCTCCTGAATATCCCGGAGTAACCTCAGATACCCCTCTCAGTCCGATCAGTGCCTCCTCGACACACCAGAAACAACCTCCACCAAGAACGATCTCCTCCAGAGAATCATCTCCTGTAATTAGGGGCTTCGCGAGTTATCTCGACATCGTGGACATGGCTTTCGGAGAGCCCTGCATTGGTAATCCTAACGAACTCGCAACCTTCCTTCATGTCAGCAATGCTGCCATTTCCAGTATATCCCATAGATGATCTCAACCCTCCTACTAGCTGATGAATGACATTCTCCACTGGGCCTCTGGCAGGGACCCTTCCTTCAATTCCCTCTGGGACGTACTTCCTCGTATCTCCCTGCTCGGACTGGAAGTATCTGTCATGGGCGCCCTTGCTCATTGCACCGACAGATCCCATTCCTCTGTAGACCTTGTATGATCGTCCCTGATAGAGTATGGTCTCCCCGGGGGACTCATCAGTACCTGCGAGAAGAGACCCGATCATGACACAGTCTGCTCCTGCTGCGATGGCCTTGGCAATATCTCCACTGTACTTAATGCCCCCATCAGCAATTACTGGGATACCTCTTGACTTACAGACTTCGACAACACTCTGTACGGCTGTAAGCTGTGGTACCCCCACTCCTGAAACTATCCTGGTTGTACAGATAGAGCCTGGGCCTATGCCTACCTTGACAGCGTTCGCACCAGCCTCTATTAGCATCTCGGCCGCCGCTCCAGTAGCGATGTTGCCGGCTATAATTATTGAATCTGGAGATGCCTTCCTCAGCTTAGCCACGGTATTTATGACTCCATGAGAATGTCCATGGGCAGTATCGATAACGATCACGTCGGCTCCAGCGTCGATTAGAGCTAATGCCCTAGTTAGGCCTCCTTCCCCAGTACCCGTAGCCGCTCCGACTCTGAGTCTCCCTTGGTCGTCCTTGCAAGAGACAGGGTGATCTCTAGTTCTCTGAATATCCCTGACAGTAATCATCCCCGCACAGTTACCATCATCGTCAATCACGACGAGTTTCTCAATCCTGTGTTGTTGTAGGAGCCTCTGTGCCTCCTTAGGATCATAGTCTTGTGTGACGGTGACAATTTCACTAGTCATCATTTCAGATACTTTAGAGGACTCATCCTCTACGAATCTGATATCTCTGTTTGTGATGATGCCCGCGAGTCTCCCCCCTCCATTGACAACCGGAAATCCAGAGAAACCATACTTTGTTTTCATTTGCCTTAGTTCTCCGATTGTCATGTCGGGGGAGACAGTAACCGGATTGAGGACTAGTCCAGATTCGAATCTTTTGACTCTGGCGACTTCTTCTGCCTGCTCTTCGATACTCATATTCCTGTGAATCACTCCAAGTCCTCCGGCTTGGGCCATGGCTATTGCCATAGCACTCTCGGTGACTGTATCCATTGCAGCAGATATTATCGGAATTTTGAGTCCTATCTTACTTGTCAAGCTAGTCGAGATATCAACTTCGGCAGGAAGAACCGCTGACTCGGCAGGCATTAGAAGTACGTCATCGAAGGTCAGTGCCTGTCGTAACTGGTCTTGCGCCATTAGGCACGGCGTATGGCATCGATACTTGAACGATTCTATCGTACCTCCTCGAGTAATTTTGCTGATGGGCATTATAATTAGTAACCTCTTTCTCGAACATCTATGAGGGTAGAATCCCCGTACTCCCCAATCTCTGAACCATCGCCGTGGTGGCTCAAGGGCCTAGCTATTTTCATGGGAATAATCTCTCTTTTCATGGTTCTGGGAACATTTTCTGCTATTGTATCGCCTGTTCTTGTGGATACTCTGTTACCAGATGATTTCGAGGAAATAGAGCCTTATCCAGTGGATGGTTCTGAGGAGGAGAAAGCTGAATGGGAGGAAAATGAAGTATTCTGGGATGAGCTGGTCGAGTATTACGATGAGATGATGGGGGTCATAGAACTACAGGGACTACACAGTGCAATTCTAGCATTTGTTGGTTTCTTCAGTACTGTGGTTCTTTGGAAAGGTGACAGGGACCTTGGCATAAAGCTGGTTGGAGCATGGATTGGGATTAATGCTCTGGGGGGTGCTGGACTTTTTTGGATGATGTCGAGGATCGGATTTATACCTGATTTTGCTAGAACCAGTGAAGAAGTTGAGGTAATTGATTTATCCTTCATAGAAAACCTGACATTAGTAATAGGAGGCGGTCAAATAATCATTTGCAATGGAGTTTTTCTCGCGATCCTGGCCCTAGTATCCATGAAGTCCAAGCCAGAGATTGCACCGAGAGAATAGTCTTCTCGAATGGATTAGCCATTACATTGAATAGCCCTCCACTCTAGATTGGTTCCCATGGAACAAGTAGTGAATGGCATCCTGGTGGTCAATACAGAGACAATCCCAGGGAGGGTGATTACCGAAGCGATGGGAGTGGTTAGCGGATCGACAGTGAGGGCAAAAAACGTTGGAAAGGATATCTTTGCTGGATTGAAGAATATTGTAGGTGGAGAGTTGACTCAATACACAGAGCTTCTTCAGGAATCTCGTAACGAGGCTGTTGGAAGAATGGTCGCGGACGCGATATCAATCGGCGCTACGGCAGTTGTCAATGTCAGATTCGCTACCTCAGCTATCACCTCTGGAGCCGCCGAGCTATTCGCTTACGGAACTGCGGTCAAATACGAATAGGTGTGAAACGATGAAGACCACCATTGTCAATTTCAGATACTTCTGTTTATTTTCCATATTGACATTTTTTCTATTTTCGATTAATGTGGCTGCTCAAAGTGATACGGGGGACGAGAGGAGTTTCCCGATCGTTGTCGTTTTCCTACTTCCCTTCATTGTCCTGGCTTTATTTGGAATAATTTGGGCGATTGTCTATCCCTTGATGTTCCTATGGGGCGCGGTATCCAGCAGTAAAAATGTAGAACGGATGCATGAAGATGCGAATCGAAGGAAAATGTCACTTAGACATAGAAGGGGAAGAGAAATTCTGAATACCATTGATGGCGGATACAGGAGAAATGCCTCCAGTGTCGGGCTAGTCCACGCCAACGGTGTCTTCGGACCCAGTCACTGGCATCTAATGATTGGATTTTTCAACAATCTGATTGGAGGGAGCGTGACTGTCTTCCAGCAGGTAATATCTGCTGGTAGAGCCGAAGTTATGCAGAGGTTGCGTGATCAAGCCGAAGCAGAAGGATGGGACGAGGTCATTAACGTCAGAATAGATACTGCAAACATGACTCCCCAATCATCAAACAGTAAGAATTCTGTCAGGGGAGTAGAGATTTTTGCATATGGGACCGGAATTAAATACGAGTGAGGGTTGATATCTACTCACTCATACGCACGGTCCTCGACACGTCCCCCCTGCGGGATACGGAGTGGGGATCATTATGCAAGGACCCGTGACCAAAATAGAGCCTAGAATAGCGGCGAAGCTCTCCAAACAGAAATACCAGCTGGTAGGCGAGCATGGTGGTGTGAAAGTGTGCCACTGGACTAAGCAGAGTCTGATTGCCAATCGTTCTTGTTACAAGGGCACATTCTATGGAATAGAAAGTCACGGATGTATGCAGATGGCGCCAAATGTGGATACATGCAATCTTGGATGCACCTACTGCTGGAGAGAGCCTCACTCAGACTCACTCAACAAGATTGACGATGATCCGTATGAGTTGTATCTAGAGTCTGTGAAAGCTCATAGAAGACTTCTGACGGGCTTTGGTGGAAATCCGAAGGCTGACAGGGAGAAGTTTCTTGACGCTCAGAATCCCAAGCATGTTGCTATCTCCTTGAACGGTGAGCCTACGCTGTACTCAAGACTGGGTGAATTCTTGGAGGTTTGTCACAATCATGGAACTTCCACTTTCCTGGTGACCAATGGAAGTCTGCCGAAGGTAATTGAGAATCTGGACCCTCTGCCCACTCAGCTCTATGTTTCAGTAGATGCCCCCAACAAGGAGATTTTCGACAGGCTATGTAAACCTAAATTTGACCTAGGGGCTTTTCACAAGCTTGAGGAGACCCTGGAATTATTACCCAGTCTAGATACTAGAACGGTTTGTAGGCACACGCTAATCAAACACGAGTCTATGGGATATCACGAAGACTACGCAAGACTGGATAATATTGCTGATCCTAATTTCATCGAAGCGAAAGGTTATGTCAATGTGGGAAATAGTAGAAACAATCTTTCCGTTGAGAATATGCCAACCCATCAAGAGATTCTAGAATTCTCTGAAAGGCTGGCACCGATGGTTGGACGGGAGGTTCTTTCAGACAGGAGGGAGAGCAGAGTCGCTCTAATAGGCAAAGAGATGATTCCAGTCGAGCTACCCATTCCCAAAAAGGAGCTACCCAAGGACCTCGGGATAGCCAAGCCACAGAGGTTCCTACTTCCTCAAGCCTGAATCATGGGCCTACTAGAACCACATTCAGGACATAGCTGATCTGTTGAGTCCGAGTAGTCATGATTACAAGCGGGACAGGTTGGTGCTAGTACTCTTAAAATCTTGGATGATACCTCTATTTTCTCATCCTCGACCCTCTCCAGCTTCAGGGAGTCTCTATCAGCATCAGGGACATCGAATCTACCCGGTCCGCCAAGCTTCAGAAGGAGGTCTGGAGGTAGTGTTATGGTCCCGGTCTCATCTATAATTAGTTCTCTAGTATCTGAGAGATCTGCCATATCGAAATCAGTTCCATGTTGCGCGACGAACCTTCCGTCTCTAAGCTCCAAGGACCTCTCACAGAAGTATGCCACGTCCCTGTTATGAGTAACTAGCAAGAATGCCACATTCTCTTCCTCATGCAGCTTCTCAAACAGCTCAAGCACCTCCCTGCTGGTTATAGGATCCAATGCACCGGTGGGCTCATCAGCGAGAATTAGCTTCGGATTGGTTATTAGTGCCCTGGCTATAGCAACCCGTTGCTGCTCCCCACCAGAGAGTTGCTCTGGCATTCCCATCCATCTATCTCCCATAGCTAGTCTCTCAAGTAGCTCCATTGCCTTCGCTCTAGCTGGTCCTGGCATCACTCCCTGGTGCCTAAGTGGTTGTGCGACATTATCTAACGCATTTAGATCAGGGAGCAAATTTGAGTCTTGGAAAATGAAAGAAACTGTCTCTTGACGGAGTTTTACAAGTTCATTACCAGTCATCCTGATCATCTCCTTCCCTCCTAAGGACACTGAACCAGATGATGGTTTCATTAGTCCCCCCAGGCACTTCAGAAGAGTGGACTTGCCTGAACCAGAGGGCCCGATTACAGCCACGGCCTCGCCCTCATTGATTCTGACATTGAGACCTCTCAAGGCGACAACATTCCCATCGAGACTCAGGCTCTCATAGATATGGTACATATTTTTGGCTTCAAGTATTACCAAGCTTTCGTCCATTCTATTACTCCCCCTTCAGAACTATGGCAAGATCGGACTTCAGCGCCCTCCTCGTGGTGAAAAGCAATGCTATCACAACAGCGACTAGGACGGAAGCGTTGACGAATATCAGCTCAGTCCATGGCCAGACCAAATCTCTGTCTATCGGGGCACTTTGACCCAGGAAAATCTGGAAGATGAATCCAAAGACTCCGAAGAACCCATTGAAAGCCTCGGATATTGCGAGGCCAAGTACTACTCCCAGTCCCATACTAACTAGCAAGATAGCCATGATTTCAAACAAAACCAGTCTCATTACCTGTTGTGGACTGGCCCCTATTGCCTGAAGGATGGCTAGTTCCTTCTTCCTCTGAGATAGGACCAGCGAGAGGAATACGAAGGCTGATGCGATTGATGCTAGCGAGGCTACCACGAATTGTAGACTGAGAAGACCGGGGGTCCCGAAGATTAGTCCTCCAGTTCTCTCATTAGCCTCATGATTCGTTCCCCAGTTACTGGATGATGCAACGCCAACACCATTGGATATTTCGACTCCCAATGTCTTCAAAGCATCCTTACAGTCTTTCTGGGTCTCATCACAAAGTTCGAAGAACCATCGATTGGAGGTGTATGACTCTACCGCGTTTTGACCTAGAAGTTCCTTGTAGGTGGCCTCTCCAATGACTATTGCCTGATTTGCTTCGGAGGATTGTAGTCCTGGAACCCATCTATGCCCACCCAGGTAGGTAATGTCTGCCCCAGTAACAGTAGTGGTTATGATTGGGTTCATGTCGCTGTCCAAACCACCGAAACTATATGATGTGAACTCAATGGATGTGTTTGATCCTATGTCACTATTGGAGATGTCAAGTTGACTTCTGGCAGAGGAGCCGGCGGTAAATCCGAAGGATGCCCAGCCAGTCGATACTAGATCAATGTCATCCCCGGGAATAGTCTGCTCGTCCCATTGGAGAGTATTCTCATGCCCGTCAAACAGAATCCATGTCCTCAGGAGAGAGCCTTCCCCTTTCTGATTAGTGAATATGTCCCCCACTGAAGTCACATAGTCTATTGAGTCGATCTCGGACTCTCCTGCTCTCTGGATTGCCAGGGTCACTTCGTCCATTGCACGTTGCTGGGAAACAGGCTCTTCAAACTGAACCTGCAGGTCTGCACCTGTCTGAGCCGAGGTTGTCCTCTCATCTACCAATGTACCAGTGTATCCCTGAACAGCGGCTACCGTTACTATGGACAGTGTCAGTAGAAGGATTATTGCTAGCCTGTTCACTGACTCGCTCGATCCTGATCCCTTCAGTCCCCTCTTAATGTCAGTAAGAACCGGGCTCCAGCCAAACAGAGTGGTGAAAATCCTTGGACCGGCTGCACCGATCCTTCCCAGTACTAGCGCCCCACCTATCCAAAGGAAGAACGGACCAAAGAGGAATAACAGTCCGTCCACAATGAAGTTTGAGCTTATCCCATCATTGCTAATTGGACCGAAGCCCCCATTGCTTTCTATCCAACTCTCGAGGAATGAGAGGATTCCAACGAAGAATATTATCAGATGTAGCCATAACCTTGATTTCTTTCTTATGGTGACTCTCCTAACTCCCTCGTCGATTTCAATGCTGAGGAAATCTTTGGTCCTAGAGTTTCCAAACAACAGGGTAAGCCCAACAGTTACCGTAAATATAAGAAAAGTAACAAGGCCACTCAGGGTTGGAACGACTCTGAAGTCACTTCTCTCGAATGCCATGAATCCAACGGCATCTAGAACAACAGGAACTGAGGCCATCGCTAAGAGGTAGCCGATGAACCACCCAATGACACCGACCACTGCTA
>CAXHFZ010000012.1:0-13784 GCA_964016325.1 uncultured Candidatus Poseidoniales archaeon
CACGACGTCATTCGTCGGCAGCGTCAGATGTGTATAAGAGACAGGTAGTAGTACATCTGGCTGAGCGAGTAGGGCTCTGGCTAGTGCCACCCTCTGACCTTCACCCCCTGATAGGTTCTCAACAGCTCTACCCTCGAACCCCGAGAGGCCGACTTCCTCAAGCGCTTCCTCGTGCCCTGACTTGGAGGCCAAAGATAGGTTTCCGGAGACTGACAAGTGTGGGTACAAAACAGGCCTTTGGAAAATCAGTCCTATACCTCTGTCCTCAGCCTCGAAATTCGTGATATCGATCTCGTTCAGCCTGATCGTTCCCGAATCTAAGGATTCTAGTCCGCAGATGCATCTCAATAGCGTGGACTTGCCACAACCAGAGGGACCCAAAACAGCGAGGATCTCCCCGGGTCCGAGATGGATATCTAGATTGTTAAATAGGGTCTTATCGAATGCCTTCGTCAGCGCTTCACAGTCCAGCATCAGAACATCCCCCCATCTCTGTTGTTACGAAATTTCTCTGCGAACATAAACAGTCCCATTGTTATCAGCATCAGAACTGTAGCCACGGCATTCGATGCCGGTGCTGACAACGGATCTTTCATCGGTTTGGCCCTCCAAGCGTCAATGAGCAAGGGCATAGTAGTCCAGTCTGAATTTTTCGCTACAATGAAGGATGCCCCGAATTCACCCAATGACATTGCAATGACGAATATCGAGGAGATGATAATCGATCCCTTCAGGAGAGGTATCTTGATCTTGATAAATCTGGAGAATTCACCCATCCCCAGGACTCGCGCATTCTCGTCATAGGAATTGTCGAGGGATCTTATTGCAGGTAGCATGATCCTGACTACGAATGGGGTTGTGAGCATGATGTGAGCAAGTGAGGGGAGCGCCCAGAATTGGTATGCCGAGGATACGTCCAGCTTGATTATTCCAAGAAGAACGCCTAGTCCTACCATCGCCGCGCTGAGCGCGAAGGGTAGCATCGTGAAAACGTCAAGAAGCCTTGCTAGATTGGGGCTTCTCTTCTCCAGATCGTTGATCGTTGATGCCAGGGCATAGCCAAGAGGTAGTGCTACAAAGATGGTAATTGTCGCATATCCGAGCGAGTTCAGGATTGCCTCAGACATTGGAGCGAATGAGAATGACCCATGATATGCTTGATTCCAACCATCAGTTCCCCAGCGAAATCCACCACCGCTTTCCCCTAGATCACGGATTCTGAAGGAACCGATGACGACTGAGATCAGTGGTAGAACAGCAAAAATCAACGCTGGCACGATCACGAGCCAGCCACGTGAGTTTGGTTTGCGGACATGTTCCGGACGCGCCTGTGGGAGTATTGCTTTCCTGTCACGCTGGATCACGGAGGTCAGCCAGAGGGAGGTCAACAGGATCGTGAACTGAATCAGTGACGCGCCCATCACGATGTCCGATGTAGGTTCCATGTAGCCTTGGATGCCAGCGGATGACGAAACCTCTGCCATCACGCTCTCCAGGGTATTGTCTCTCACTGTTATCCATCTGACCAAAGCGAAGGAGGTGAACGAGAAGACAAAGGTCATGCACGCCGCCGCAACTACAGAGGGCAACAACAAAGGGATCCAGAGATTCTTGAGTCTCGAAGCCCTAGTTCTGCCATGAGGCAATAAGCGCAACTGCTCTTCCATGTCAGGATCTAGTTTGGACAGGAGAGGCTCGCAGAAACGGATAATCAAAGCCATGTTGAACCAAGCATGGGATATTATCAGTGTCCACCACCAAGTGCCCTCATTGGCCCTAATATCCAGTCCGTAGGGGCCTACTATAGTCAGTATTCCCATGGCGGCGATTATTGATGGGATGACGAAGGGTAATGTCAGAACTGTCCTTATTAGAGACTCGAAAGGCCACCTGTGACGACCAAGGGACCAAGCTATCGGAAGGCTGATTATTAGTGTCATTAGAGTCGATGAGACCGCTTGTAACAGTGTGAATTCTAACACGTTCTGTGAAATATAATTCTCGCTCAATGACTTGGTCCAGTCATACGGATTGGGGCCCGTCACGAGGATAAGTCTCTGAGTAGCTAGACCGATTGGTACGAGGATTAGCATTGAGTAAAGCATGACCGCAAATGCGCTTGCTAGCCTTCTCAAATCATTCACCTGAAGTCATGGCAGAGTTCCATTCCTCAAGCCATGACTCAATATTCTCTGAGATATCATTCATGGAAATTTGGGATGGCTGTTTGGGGATAACTGAGTTGAGCAAATATCCATTTTCCTCAGGTAAATCCTGGCCCTCTAGGACTGAGTACATCAGATTCTCTGTTGGCATCAGGGAGTTTACTTCTGGTGAAATTAGGTAATTTATGAATTCGCTGGCGGCCTCAATGTTTCCTCCATTCACGGCTGCTGCATATTCTACCTGCAAGAAGGATGTTTTCGGGAGATCCAGGGAGGCTGACTTTGTCCAATTTTCGTTGTACCATGATTCAACTCCCGGAGAGTGGCAGTACGAGACAGTGATGTGTGCATCCCCAATATACCCCTCGGTCCATTCCCCGTATCCTCCCGTATAGTGAGTCTCGTAGGCCTCGGACCATCCTGATGTGATGATTACATCGTTGTCCTTCATTGCAGTCCACCAGCTACTGAATTCATCATTGCCATCCTCCCAGTCAAAGTAGTCAAGCGTTGCCAGCATGAATGCCCTTCCCGGGCTACTTGTAACTGGTGAGGGGAGAGCTACTTTACCCCTCCATTCCTCCTCGGTAAGGTTCCAGAGGGAAGTTGGGACCGTCAAATTCTCGCCATCGACTTGATCCGTGTCGTAGTTGAGGCATACATAGCCCATGTCAAACGGCGTTGCTAGGGGACCGGAATAGGGCCCAAGGGCATCATTTCTGATGCCAACTTGATTCACATCGCTTTCAGCTAGAAGGTCGAATTCGATGGCGGTTCCAAGAAAGTTATTGTCCATACCAATGGCCAAATCCACGTCTTCTCTTCCTTGGTGTTGGATCAGATAGTCAAGAATAGACCCAGCATCATTCAGCTTTAGAATAGTGACGCTGATTCCCGTCTCATTTTCAAATTCCTCTATCACCTCATCAGTGAGCGCGTATACGTCATATGTCACTATAACGAGCTCCCTGTCATTCTCAGTATCGCCAACACATCCCGAGAGGGGGATTGTAAGCAGTAGCATTACCATGACCATGTTAGTTATTTTCGGGCTTTTTTCGTTTTTGTTCGTATTTGTCATTTCACTTCCTCCGCTGGCATTACCCAGATCAGGTCTATGGGTCGCCACACGGGGTGGCCTCTCAGCAAATGCTCCCCAGTATTGCTTTCCAAATCGGCAGGATACATTAACTTTGACTTGGTCATTCTTGTTGCATGAACGGGTATGTCCAATCATGGGGAGGCCGGAGGGTTCTCTTTACTGACCTTGGGCTGATCCACCTGAGTAGGTTCAGAGGACCGCCTGCTTTGTCGTTGGTCCCTGATGCTCTTGCGCCACCGAAGGGTTGCTGTGCCACCACCGCACCGGTGGGCTTGTCATTGATGTAGAAGTTTCCAGCAGTGAATCGAAGTGCCTCAAATGCCCTCTGTATGTTCTCCTCATTGGTCGAGAAGATTGATCCGGTGAGGGCATATGGGGAAGCCTCGTCACACACTCTGAGAATTGCATCGAATTCGTCGTCTTCGTACACGTACACTGTTAGGACCGGGCCGAAGATTTCCTCGATCATGGACTCTGAATTGGGGTCCTCGGTCAGGATGATTGTTGGCTCGATGAAGTAGCCCACAGTATCGTCACATCCACCGCCACAGAAGACCTCGCAGGAGTCCCTTGCTGTGGCCCTTTGGATGTATCCTGATATCTTGTCAAAAGCCCTCTTGTCTATCACAGCGGTCATGAATTTGGTAAAGTCCCTAGCATCGCCCATTGCAATCTTGCCAATCTCGTCAGATAATTCGTCGGATATCCCCTCCCATACTGACCTAGGGATGTATGCCCGGCTGGCTGCTGAGCACTTCTGCCCCTGGTATTCGAACGCCCCCCTCAGCAAGGCTACGACTAGTCCCCTTCTGTCGCAGTCTGGATGTGCGACTACGAAGTCCTTGCCCCCTGTTTCGCCAACGATTCGGGGATATGAATTGAGCTTGGGCAGAGCTAGCCCGATTTCCTGCCACAGGCCCTGGAAGGTAGCTGTTGAACCAGTGAAGTGCAATCCAGCGAAATTGGGGTTTGATAGTGCAACCTCAGTAATCTCTGCACCCGAGCCGGGGAGGAAGTTGATTACTCCCGGAGGGAGTCCTGCTTCCATCATCAGTCTCATCAGGTAGTAATTGGAGTAGTATGAGTTCCTGCTGGGCTTCCAGACACTGGTGCATCCCACTATAGCAGGCGCGCTTGGCAGGTTTGCTGCGATGCTCGTGAAGTTGAATGGGGTGATTGAGAGTACGAAGCCCTCGAGTGGCCTGATATCTGTCGAGTTAACAACTCCCTCTGGGGAGACTAGTGGCTGGAAGTCATCATGGAACCCCCTTGCATAGTGGCAGTTGAACCTCCAGAAGTCAATGAGCTCACAAGCAGAGTCAATCTCTGCTTGGAACACTGTCTTGGACTGGTTGAGCATCGTGGATGCATTCACCCTCATCCTCCAATCTCCAGCCAGTAGGTCTGCGCACTTCTCGAAGATCTTGCATCTCTCCTCAAGTCCTATTTCGATCCAGGATCTCTGAGCATTGACTGCTGCTGAGCAGGCTGATTCCATCTCCTCTCTACCAGCCAGGTGGACATTAGCGAGAATGTGCCCGTGGTTGTGTGGGATGACCTGCGGTATCGTGTGTCCGGTGTAGACCTCCTCTCCGTTGATTATACAAGGTATCTCGATAGTCTCAGACATCTGCCTGTCAATCTCTTGAATTATGGAGTTCCTTTCAGGACTCCCCGGAGAATATCCCAGCACAGGCTCATTCAGTGGTTGCTCAGTCATGGTGTCCGCTGATGACTCCCATCTAACATTGTTACTGTCGGAAGGAATCTGATTTTTCCCTACTTCCACCACTCCTTTTCTTGTGTGACTTTTGCCACAGGGCTTGGTTTGCCTCTTATTGATTCTAAGTATTCCTCATACCCTTCTTTTGAGGCAAATGATTCTAATTCTTGAATGAAAACCCACTGTCCACCATCAACATTCCATTGCTTCCTGCCCATGGGGAGTTCAAAGCCATCGTATGGAAACCATCCTCCATTAAACCAGTCCTTACTACCGGAGTCATCCCGGTCATCAAGACTCCAGCCGGGTGACCCGCCCTCGTTCTGAGCATAGTAGTAGAGACGATGAGCGGAATCTCGTTTCCTGAACCAATCCCTGCCGTTTATGGCCTCTGACTGTCTTAGGTAGTCTCCTAAGTATTCCGAATCAGGATGCTCGGTGATTGATATGCCATCGGGCCCTGGAGGGAGCTTTCTGGGAATTGATCCCGGATCTATAGTGCTCCTGAATGCCCCTAATATGGTAGCCAGACCCATAAATTGAACAACGAGTCCGGCCAAAACGAATGGTATTGAGAAAGCTGTCAGGAATATAGTTTCAGATAAACCTGCATCCGGACCACGCATATCACCAAGTATCATGAACGGCACTAGTGTGAATGGGAGTCCGAAGAAGAAAAGGAATACGCCACCAATGATTTGCCCAATTCTTTCGCCGATACCCTTTGACTCCATTTGTGCAACTCCGAGAATTAGGACCATTCAGTGGGCTCATCCTTCTTCGCCTTCTTCCAGGCGCGGTAGCATGACTTGCAAATGGTGACCCTCCTAGAATCACTACTTAGTCCAGATTCCCCCCACACATCAGCTGCTCTATCGAATGCGAGCTTTCTGCCACCTACCTTCTTGTCAGCCCAGTTTTTGCACCCAGAAACGTCACACTTTACTTGCCCGACGAATTCATCGGAAGACTTCTTTGCGGGGCTATCGCTACCAGATTGTTGCCTCTTCTTGCGGGCATTGGACTTGAAACCCATAGACTCGCGTCTGAGTGGGCCGATTAGAAGGTTGTGACTTCGGGCTCGGTATCGAAAGGCCCGCCTCGACTAGCGATCGACGCCTTTCTGTCGGGACCCACTCCTATGCTTACGATTGGAATGCCCGCCAGTTCCTCTATTCTCCTGACATAAGACAGTGCCGCTTCCGGGAGGACCTCGTACCCTTTGCCCTCGCTTCTGGACAGTTCGGCCATTGCTATCCACTCCTCTTCAGAGAGAGCGGGGAATCCTGGGTGTACCTCGTAGACCGGTTTACATTTGGCTAGTTCCTCGGAACTGGTCGGCATGTGATCTACGGTCTGTCCGTCTAGTTCGTAACTGGTGCATATCTTCAACTCATCAAGGCCACCCAGCACGTCCAGTTTGGTGAGTACGATACCAGTGTATCCGTTCAACCTATGGCTGTCCAAGAGGGATACCATGTCCATCCAACCTGTCCTTCTTGGCCTTCCAGTGGTAGTGCCGAACTCATGTCCGACCATTGCCATGTGATTGCCTGGGCCTTCCTCGTAGGGAAGCTCTGTGGGGAAGGGGCCGTTTCCTACCCGGGTGGTGTAGGCCTTGGAGATCCCGAAGCAGTTCTCTACATGCCCCGGGTGTATTCCAGCTCCATGGGTGGCGTTGGCCCTACTAGTCACTGAGGACGTCACGAATGGATAGGTTCCTTGATCGATGTCTAGCATCGCTCCCTGTGCGCCTTCTAGAAGTACTTTCTCACCGTTCTCCAAGGCCATGTGAACCATCCTCCCAGTCTGCCTGATGGCGCCTCCGTACCTCTCCAGTATCCATCTCAAATGAGATACCAGATCTTCTTTCTCCACTCTATTTGATACGCCTACTGAGTCTAGCTGCTTATTCATTCTGGAGACGGCTTCTTCCACCTTTGCATCGTCATCGAGGAGGTATGGAATATCTACGAATCTGATCCCTACTCTCTCGATACGGTCCCTGTAGGCTGGCCCAATTCCCCTTCCTGTTGTGCCTACTATCTTGTCAGCGCTATCGTACATAGTATGGAACGGGAGTATCACTGACGCTCTATCGCTGATGAACAGCCTCTTTCCCTCTGGCCTCTCTTTGGTTAGAGCATACCACCTATCGAGCTCTTCCTCCAATACCCAAGGATCGACGACCATCCCATCACCGAGTACAAGGTTACAGTTGGGAGAGGTTACTCCGGAGGGTATCTGATGAAGCTTCAGAGTTGTATCTCCGAGCACGATTGTGTGACCTGCGTTGTTTCCTCCTTGGAACCTGACGGCCCATGTTGAGTCAGCGGCGAGTTGGTCTATGGCCTTGCCCTTACCCTCATCCCCCCACTGGGCTCCGAGTACAACGCTGGCAGGCACCGGGGGGGGTCCAATGCAGGGGGTGTTTGAATGCTTTGGAAGTGATAGGGCATTGAAGAAGCTGAAATTTCTCACGAAGTGGTTATGTAGGGTTGGTAGGTCGGCGAGTTAATGGCACAGAGGCACGAGGTAGCAGAGGCACGTCTACTGAAGAAGTGGATATGCATGAAGTGCTCTGCGACTCACAGGGGAACAAAGGCTCCTGGGTCATGTAGAAAATGTGGCTACAAAAACTTCAGGCAGAAGGCCGCTGAGAGAAGGAAGACTTAGTCTACTTGTTCCTTTTGTGCTCTGCCATTAACGTCTCCAGTGCAGTCTGGATTTGCAGACAAAGCGGACCATAGTGTATTGGTAGATTTGCGTCATTGAATATGTCATCGAGCTTCGAAGCTGTCATCCCCAACCTCACGTCCATGTCTTTGCCCTTGTTGAGGAGCCATTGTTCTACTGCCTCCTTTGCAGAGGCCCTGATATTCCTGGGCACCTGCGTATCGTCTAATTGACCCAATACTTGAGCTATCTGCTGAATCCTGGTCTCGACGTCTGACAAGTTATCACCAGCTACTCGAGCAAAGGGCCCTCCTTAAGCGCATCCCCCTAGGGTTAGTCCTCGGTCCATGAAGCCCAAGGCATCACAGTATTCGATAAACCGACTCCTGCTCCTTCTTTGCCCAGTGCTATCAAGCCCACAGACGCACGGTCTGATATTAGCTCGTTCAGCCCCCAATGCATCGCATCCATCAGTGAGTCGCATTGAGGAGATTCTGCCCTACTACTAACCCTGTAACTCAATAGGGCCTTTGTAATCTCCTCTCCCTCTCCCGTCGCGGCCACTGATCTGGTTTCATCGACCCAGAATCCTGACCCAGGCAGGGGGACGTCACCTACCCTTCCAGGTGGCCTGTGACTGCACCCGCCCGTGCTGGTCGCGCAGGCCATCGCCCCTGATGAGTCTCTGACGATGACCCCTACGGTATCTCCATCTCCCTCAATTGGCTCCCTGCCCTCAACGGGCCTATTGGCATGCCCCCTATTGTCGGCCCATTTTCTTGCCCCTATGCCAGTGAGGCCGTTGATAGGCTCGTCCAGAAGGTCGGCTGCGACTCGTATCGGGTTTGGTGTATCTGACATTGCTATTACAAAACCTATCCTGCCATCACTGGTCTGTATAGACGCGTCGAGTAGGATTGAGCCATCAGTCCTGAATACCCCGCCCGTTCCAGCGTTGAAAACCGGATCGTCCTCCAGAACAACACAGGCTTCGACTGCTGCCTCTACTGCGGAAGCCCCTGCTAGAAGTAGTTCTGAGGCTACGTGTACTGCCCTCTGCAGATTTTTTTGTCTTTCGGGACCTGTTCCAGCTCCCCCGTGTGCGATGACTGCCATCTTACCCATTGTACGCCCTGCAGTTCGTAACGGAGGAGGGACTTAGTTAGAACGGTCAGGCAGAGGGTTGCTTGTCATGCTGGGAGGAGAAGGTATCGATCACATTCGCAAGCCTCTCTACTAGGCTAACCTTTTCATCTGCACCGACCAGAGCATACTGCAGTACTTCATCCAGGGAGTCAACTGGTCTTATGGTTACCATTGACTCGTACTTCTCATCTATCAGGACGTCCTGAAGATTTGACCTTGGAATGATAATCGTCTCAATACCTGCCTTGGCGGCGGCTTCAATCTTAGCAGTAACCCCCCCTATGGGTAGGACCTCACCTCTGACAGAGAGTGAACCGGTCATGGCAAGATTCTGCTCTATAGGTACTCCTTCGAATGCGCTGATGATGGCAGTGGCCATTGTTATCGAAGCGCTGTCACCATCAACATTGTGAGTACCGGGGAACTGTACGTGTAGATCGTAATCTTTGATGTCTTTGCCAGTCAGCTTCTTTACCACTGCGCTAATGTTAGTTACGCTCTCCTTGGCCAAATCTGAAAGTCCTCCAGTCGCTATTACTTGTCCGGATCTCCCCTGAGAAGGCGTGACCATGGCCTCTACGGGAAGCACTACTCCTGAGAAGTCCGAAAGGCCACTATCGGCACCCAGTACTGCTAGTCCGTTCACCCTGCCCACTCTATTTCCACGGTTCACAAGCATCGCGTACTCTGACTGCCTCTCGAGGTACCTGTCAGCTATTTGCTGTTCGAGTGGTTTTGCAATTGCCCTAGCTCTAGAGATGTGTTCGGCCCTAACCAACTCGGCATTTTCCTCAGACGCTAAGTCACCAGCGATCCTGACTAATCCGCCAAGCTCCCTCAGCCTGAGTGAAAGCCTACCCCTTCTACCGCTCCTTCTCTGAGCCTCCTTCAGGATTAGCCCTATCGACTCCCTATTGAAATGTGGTATTGCTCTGCCAGACTCCTTTCCTTTCTCATTCTTGACCTCTTGGGCGATGAATCTCACTAGTCTTCTCCTATTCCTCTCGGTGTCCCTCATGTCTGTATTCACATACACCTCGTAGCCGTAACCCCTGATCCTACTCCTAAGAGCCGGATGCATCTGCTGGATGCTATCGAGGTTCCCTGCGGCTACAAGAATGAAGTTAGTTGGGACTGGCTCTGATTTTGTTAGTGCTCCGGAGGACCTCTCAGAGCGACCGCTAATGGATAGTTCTCCTTCTTGCATTGCCACTAGTAGTGCCTGTTGCTCTTCCATCCTAAGCATCCTAATCTCGTCTATGTAGAGTACTCCCTTGTTCGCCCTGTGGACAGCTCCTGGCTCGACTCTCTCATGAGCGGGGGTGGCCAAGTCAGCACCTGACTGGAACGGATCATGTCTGACGTCTCCGAGAAGGGCTCCTGCAAGAGTCCCAGTGGCGTCGATGAAAGGTGGATCATCATTTCTGGCTCTCTTGATCAGGAGTTTTGGTATGTTGGACTCATCTCCTGCTGTGAGTCTGGTCCTAAGGAAGAAGTATCCAAAAATTAGCAGGAAGGCTCCAAAAATTAGGGTCATAATGTCCCCTGTCTGTAATACTGCAAGAAGAAGCGCGGCGCCGATTACCATAACTACAAACAAGAGAGTTCTGTTAGTCCTCTCCCTTTGGATCCTAATCTGAGCCTTTCTCTCAGATATGATGGCGGATCCTCTGCCAGCAGGAACTGTACGTACTCTAGGTTCGTTCTCATCTTCGGTATTTCTGTACACTAGAACATCTTCCATATTGTCCTTGGGGAGAAACTCTGTCATTGACCTGGCTAGCATCGACTTGCCAGTACCCGGTTCACCAACCATTATCATGTGTCTTCTTTGCTCTGCAGCCTTCCTTACCACTATGGAAGCTGCCTCTTGGCCTATCACTTGATCTACGAGGTTTTCTGGTATTGGGACCTCTTCCGTGGAGGACACTTTTAGGTCCAAAACCCACTCTTCAACGGGAATATCACATATAGGGTCCTTGTCTTCACCGACTCCGAATGCAGGACCTTCTTCCCAAGTGGCGAGATTATCATTGGCATCAGGCTCGGCACCCGAGTCGGACTGATTCTCATCTCCCATGGACACTCCTCATGGCACGCTGGCGATAGGACCTTCTTGAAGGTGCGTTAATCCCGTTGATAAAAAAAGAGCGCTATCTATCCCCAGAATTGACTTCGCCATAGAATTTTTCCATATACTCCTCCCCGTAGTAATGCCACTGTTCCATGGTCCACCCCGGAGGAAGTCCCCCTGGGGGCAGAGGGGCGATCATTGGTGGCGGAGGGGGGGGTGACGAGCTCTTGACGGGCAATGGATTTACAGGAATAGTTGGAGATATAACGCTTACACCTTGGGGTTCTTGATTTAGTATGGAGTTCCCCTTGGGACTTCTCCTAAAGACAGAGTTGACACCTATGACTACGGAAAATAAGGAAATCAGAGCGACTACAGAAGCTCCCACAAGTAACATGGCGCCAGAAGAGCCTTCGTCTACACTGGACTGATCACCGGGAGATTGGCTTTGGTCGTCTTCTTGCGAGGACACAGCATCGTACTTCATCTGCTCAGGTGTTCTTCTATCGAAACCGTTTTTGTCGACCCCTTGGACACTGAGTGTGAAGTAATCCCCGGTACTCAGGCCACTTCCCGTGACTGGAAGAATGATGAATGGGCCCAAACTGAATGAGGAGCCAGCACTGTGGCAAACTCCTGTTATCTTATTACATACAGTCCATGTGACTCTCACATCGCTCAGTTGCTCTTCACCTATGTTTGAAATCACCACAGTGGGTGTAGAGCCGATGTCAAAAGAATCTACCTCTACCACGAAATTTTCTTCCCAGTCAAGTGGTATGTCGTCCACGATTGTGTAGGTCAATGAGATAGTAGTGGACGCCCCGTGGCGATCCTCAGCGGTAATTTTTATGCTATCTGAGCCTTCCTCGGGCCAGTCAGCAGACATGATCCCGGACAGGGGGTCGTAATACACCGCGCCCGGATAATAGCTAGTCGCGGTAATCCAAATTTCTTCATCTGGATCATCTATGTCTGTGATTCTGCTGATTAGGTCTATTTCTGTGAGGACTCCTAGCTTGAGTGTGACATCATCGATACCTGATGTATCGATAGTGGGTGCGTCATTGACGTTTAGGACGTGGAAGGTTACAGTGGTATCAGAGGACTTCTCACCATCACTGGCCCTAAGAGAGATCTCAACGAGGCCGTTTGAGTCATCGTCCAGTGAGTTGACGTTGATAGTTTGACCGAAAATACTGGCTTCCACTAGATTTTCATTGGATACCGATAATATTTCCACTGTAACCCCTGAAACCGGGACCACTTGGCCGTTGTTGTTGGTGTCAGAGAGATAGTCCGTGAGGCCTAGGCTGGCAGACCCGCCTTCATGGAAGGCCTGAATAGGTATAGATGACCACCTTGGAGCACCGTTCTCCACTACATTGAACATCATCATCCCTGTATTAGCCTCATCTCCATCGTGAACGGTAACTTGTATTCCCTGGGGGATTGGTGAGCCTTGGCTATCGAGCAATAGATTGTCGAATCTTACCCCTATCTCTAGAGAAGAAGGATTCCATGACAAGAACTCTGGCTCGGAGCTCGAGATATCTAAATTGAAAAGTGAGGTTTCAGCATCGGAAACTAGTCCAACAACCGGTACCATCTCAGTGGTCCGAACCTTAACAGTGGGAACCCCGGCATATGTCATATCGCTGTTACCGAGTACTCTTGGAAGAGAATTCTGCAGATAGAAGGCGTTCTCTGAGGTTAGCCAATCACTTGTCTGCCCGGATGAGTCAGTCCACTTGATCCTCAGGTCATAGTGCCCCATTGTAGCATCCAAGGGAGTGTCTATATCGAAAGAATGCCTTGCATTATCCCCCAATCCAACGATAGCGTGATTGGTGACCCAATCATTGCTCCATGTTGAAGATGAAGAGGGAGAATACTCCAAAGTAGGTTGCATTGTATTGATATCATCAACTAGATCATTGGAGATTGCTGAGACCTCAAAGCCAACCGCTGAACCCCTGTCAACTGAAGTTGAGCCACTTGAGGAAGGCTGACTGGCAGTTGGTGGCATGTCATGAAGGGCCGCCGCGTCTGACAAATCATTGGAGGGTGCACGGTCTCCGGAATTTCCAGAAATCTGCGCTCTTATTGTAGTAGATCCGAGCGCGGTGATATCTATCCCAGTGGTATCCAGGAAAGCGCTATATGTCTGGGAACCGCCTACTAAGAAATCTCCAATGTTGAAAGTAGATATCTCAATCTCTGAAAGACCATCCATCCAACTGATCGATAATTGCCCCCCTCCGTCATACTCCTCAACTCCGTTGTTGGAAATCCTGCAAGAGATATCTAGGACGTCTCCTGCAACAAAACCTAAGTTGCCGTTTCTGTTTGAAATGGTTATTTCGTCCACTCCTATGTCAACTAGGGGGATCATATCCAAATCTACAGCAGAAAGGAAGTTGTTGTAGGTAGTGTGAGGCCCATCCATCAAGGCGAAAACAGGCCAGAAATTCTCGAACTGGCTGTATCCACCACCGGCCCTTACAGCACTTAGTGGAACTTGCCATGAGCTCTCAACCGGGGTGTTAGGTGTCAATGTGAGTTGTTCGAAACCATTGTTGTGACTGGCCAGCATCCATTCTCTGAAACTGTGGTGAGGCTTTACACCGTTGTCATATGAATCCGGACTGACCTTCTCAGTGATCGCAGCATACAAGAAAACAGATACCGAGCTCAGAGAGCCCGTGTACATCGAGTTCACAGTAACAGTTACTTCATCTGAAGACTGGTCGTATTGGGTCTCCAACTGCATGGCGTAGTTTGATGTGTCAGAATCCATGCAACCGCCGTTTGAATAATCTGAATCGTAGTAGTTTGAACCTCCTGCTCCAACTTTGTAACACGATCCAGTTTGCTTGTCAGCAAACGAAAACACAG
>CAXHFZ010000013.1:0-13612 GCA_964016325.1 uncultured Candidatus Poseidoniales archaeon
AGATCCTACTGAGTCTCGTGGGCTCGGAGATGTGTATAAGAGACAGGTGAAAGATATACTCAGAAATAATTCGGAGACCAGGGGAGGAGCATCGGCTCCCGACGTTACTGAGAGATGGAACGATCAGTATGGCTTTGGCATTATAGATGGAGAGATGGTCATGCAGGCAATATTGGGCGATAGTGGCGGAGGGGATAACGGAGGAAATAACACTGAGCCTCCTCCAACGGGAACTGAGGAGTGGGTGATAATAGAGACTCCTGAGGAGGACTCGTGGCTCGTTGAAGGTGAAACTTACAGCGTCAGAGGACATATCGACGAGGATGCGGATACCAACGGAACAATAGAAGAAGTCAATGTAAGTATTTCTTACAGATATAAGCCAGACGAGGGACCAAGGCAGACGGAGATTCTAGTTGATTGGCATGTAGTACAGGGGACTCTAAATTGGTCCACCCCATTCTCAATTCCAAAATTTACAGAGGATGAGATAGACGTAGAAGAGATAATAATCAAAGCTAAGGCCAGAAATGAGTTCAATGTCTGGAGCGAGATGGAGCAGAGTGAGCATCCTGTCGGTTTGTTAGAAGTAACATTAGGAGGGCCCAGTGGACAATCCCCTGTGTCTGGAAATACAAATATTTTCGGAGGTTGGGAATCGGTTAACGGAGCTACTATTCAATGGAGATTAGGAACTGAAAATTGGGAAACGGCGCAACAATTTGGTGGAACCGGCAGTGACTCGGGAGATTGGTCAGTAAATTGGGACACGACGGCAGTCAATGATGGATTTTATCGAATCTCAGTCAGAGTAGTGAGTGGCGATGGCATCTTCTCTGATGAAGTTCGGAGAACGGTGGAGGTAGACAATGATCCACCTGCTCCGGACTTGATATTCAGGAGTGGCATTAGCGTAAGTGAGTATGGATTACCCATATCGGAAACCTTCGTCAATACATTCCTAGAAGTGAGTTGTGAGGTCAGAAATGACGGTGATTTAGATGCTACAGAGGTCACTGTCTACCTCAAGGAAAACGGAGCTAGGAAGGATGAACTCATAATTCCCAGTATTGGTAGCGGGGATATAGTGGATGTTGTTCTGTACTGGAATCCCCTGACGCTGGGAGATAGGACATTATCCATCTCACTCGATCCATCTGATGAAATAGAGGAAATAAATGAAGAGGATAACGAGCAGACGGTAGAATTCCCCGTTTTGCAGAGGCCCCAAGGTGTCGACCTAGCTTTCAGGGAGGGGGCAATAAGAACCGAGCCTCCGGTGCCCAGGCCCAATGAGCAGTTTCTCATCACTGCCAGAGTTGACAATCTTGGATCCAGCGACGCCACTGAACTCGAAGCAACCTTGGAGATAAGGAACGATATTGGTTGGGAGTCAATTTCCTCGACACCAGTCCCTCTGGTAATGGGGCAGGGAGCGTCCCAGATCTCATTCGCCCACTTGGAGAGCTCTACTGGACCGGTTAAGATTAGAGTAAGTCTCTCTGGTTCATCTATGTCTGATTTGGACTGGAGTAACAACATTGTCGAAACTACCATCTTTGTTGATGAGACTACATTAACCGGACCAAGGAGTACAAATTTCCCAACAGGTGAAGAACCTGTAGAAGTAATTCACCTGAGTGAGGATGGAGGGGTTGTGATAACTAGCAGAGGAGATGAATTGGGGCTTTACAGACTCGGTAGTAACAGGGCCGTAACTGCCTGCTCGAATGTATTGGAGGAAAAATGGTCCGGAGACATTGTAGCCGAAGCATCAAACGATGGCTTGGCTCATGTTGCCTGGACCCGAAGATATTTGGATAACGAGGGATTCTTCAAACAGACTGTAAGTTATACTACAATTGATTCCAGTTGCCTCATGTCTCCAGTTCAAGATTTAATGAGCCCCATATCTCTATCTGAAGGAAAATATTGGGGAATAGGGATGGATATGAAGGGGTCAGAAATTCTTGTAGCGGGTTACCATCATGAATTAGCAACGGGTTCATCTAATCAGAATAACGCCATTTTCTTGGCGACATCAGAGTCCCCGACAAAGTCTTCTGATTGGTTTGTCAATCCGCAACTGGTGGGTGATCTGAAAGTAATCCCGGGCAAGACTGACCCAGTCGCTGTGGCCATGGGAAATGAAGATGGACACATCCTGTATCAGGATACGAGAAACGACACAACTGGAGTAGACAGGCTTGGTCTTTGGTATGCTCATGGACTTCCAGAACAGGCGTCGTGGTCATTCAGAAAGGCAGTGGGAGATCACGCTTTCATGCCCACCCTCTCCATTTCAGAGATAGATGGTGAGGACGTGATGGTGGCGGCATGGGGCGAAGGTTCCGATCAGACATCAGAATTGATCGTCACAATAGTAGATTCATCATTCTCAGAGATACTGGAAGTGAGGACTGCAGCCAGAGGTCTTGGATACATCGGACTCCTAGATACAGAGAGGGGAGTACAGATTTTCTTTGACTTCGTAGGACCCAGCGGACCCCAGATACAATATGGAATGGCTAATTCAGAAGATGAGTGGATCGGAGTTTCGGACAGGTTGGGAATTGGCAGATTAGTAGTTGCCAGCCGATCTCCCATTGATAGTGATGCGACCATTCTACAGACATCTCCAACTGGGTGGCAGATTAGGGCCTTGATAGATGATTCCTCTCCTACAAAATCTGAAGACAATATACTAGAGCAGGTCAGAGCATATCTCGGACTAGATGAGAGAAATTTCAACGTAATATTGGTGGGAATTTCGGGAGTTACAATAGTCCTCTGTTTGGTTGTCATTTTGACGATGTCGACCAGGGCCATCAGATGGGTAAGCGGTCGGACTGGTAAGAAGATATCAGGAGTCGTGATACTTGAGGAGGATGTTGTAGATGTGATCGTTGATACTGATATCTCGGTTAGTTCTTCGGAGGTTGAATTGGTTGATGAACAAAAAACGGATTCTCAAAATGCAACCGATAGGAGGAGAAGGAGAGAATATAGATCCAGTAATGCGGCTAAATCAGTTCCTAATCTGGCGGACTCTGGAGAGTTTGCCATTCACGTTCCAGGGGACTCCCCTCCCTTACCCCCTCCACTTCCGCCCATAGGTACTAACACTAGGGTAAGCTGTCAGTCATGCAACGCTATTTTTGAAATAGAGTCAGGATTGAAGAAATTTAGTTGTCCCGTTTGCGGAGAGAAAATTAAGCTTGGATGAGTATGACGAGAATACTTCTTGCATCAAAATCCGAGAGAAGAATCTCGTGGTTGAAGGAAAATCTAGAAGATTCAGATTTTAGATTTTTTTCATCGGCTTTGAAATCTACAGAGATTAAACCCCTCCAGGGATTTGAAGTTAGCAAGCAAGTAGAGATTGTATGTCAATCCAAGGCGGAAAACGCTAGGATAGAAAACAAGCTGTCCATTAAAACAGGAGAGCAAAATTATGATGCTATTCTGGTATCTGATACAATGATCGAGGATCCTGATGACTATACACTATCAATTGGAAAGCCCAAGGATGCACTTACTGCCACTAGTAATCTGATTAGGCTTGCAGGGAGAAAACACAGAGTCTGGTCGTCGACCTCTGTATTACTCCCCCGAGAGGTTGCCACCGGTAATGGTAAGTGGGATATCTTGAATCGAACCAGTAGCGCAACTGTAGAATTCTCAGAGTTAGGGAAAGATGATATTTACAAGCTTATATCGTCGGAATCGTGGAAAGGCAAGGCAGGAGGTTATGATTTGGCTGGCATAGCAGGAGAATTTTGCCGAGTAACAGAGGGGGAAGAGGTCACGGTATTGGGATTTTCTCCAGACGCGATGAATATTCTCAAACAGGCTTTTTCTAGATGAAAGTGACTTCCCCGAACTTCAGTACAAACTCCTTCTGAATCTCATCAAACCATTCCAACATCGAAGAAGAGAATCTTACTCTTTCGACCTCCTCATCCATCAGTAAATCATCCTGTATTCCCTTTAGGGTACCTGGTGCCGCTCCGCATGACACGCAGGCTCCATCAAGGTCAATCACCAAAGACAGTGACTTTCTAGCTCCCTCTCCTCCATGGAATTCCCAACTCGAAAGTATCAGACCACCTCCATGGCCGTCCAAAGCGGCCCTTACGGGGCCAAGTCTTGCCATCAATGCAGGAATGATATCTGAATTATTTTCCTCAATCAGTGAGATCAGAGAGAGGTTCCTGAGTCTTCTTAATTCATCTTCGTCATGATTTTCATCAATCCTCCTTTGCGCCTCAGCCCTCATTTGCTCTTCAATCTGAGACCCGTATATTTTTGCCAGCTCATCGTCGTCTGTCTGCGCGGACTCCATGCTTCAGGATTGGGGGCGCTCTTTAGAAATCTGCGAATCTGTAATGAGGGTGTGCCACACACATTCAAAAGGCTGGAACGCCACCCCTGCACGAGGCGTGGTATGATATCAGATGATAACCCGATTCTGGAAGTCAAAGGACTGAAGGTGGGAATAGAGGGGACGCCTATCCTAAAGGGAATAGATTTAGTGATTCCAAAAGGTGAAATTCATGCAATAATGGGCAGGAATGGTAGTGGGAAAACAACCACTGCCAATGTTATAATGGGCCATCCGGCGTACGAAATAGAGGAAGGGGAGATGTTTTTGGATGGCGAGAGTCTTGAAGACATGGAACCATGGGAGAGATCTAGAGAAGGGGTATTTCTCTCCTTTCAATATCCGCAATCAATTCCAGGTTTACAAGTAGGAAATTTCCTACGGAAGTCGGTTTCTAGTGTTCGTGGAGAAGAGGCCGCCAGAGGGTCGGAGTTTAGAGGAAAGCTAACTGTTGCCATGGAAGAGCTCGATATTCCCAAATCTTTTCTCTCAAGATATGTTAACGATGGATTCAGCGGAGGAGAGAAAAAGAGATTCGAGATACTTCAACTAATGCTGCTTCAGCCTAGATTGGCAGTCTTGGACGAGACTGACAGCGGACTGGATATCGATGGGATAAGGACTGTATCCAAGGGTATAAATTCCGTAGTTAGAGGGACTGAAAATGGGGCACTAATAATCACTCATTATTCCAGAATTTTGGAACACGTCAATCCAGACCGTGTTCATATAATGATTGGAGGAAAGATAGTGGCTAGTGGAGGGCCTTCTCTGGCGAATTTGCTAGAGGACAATGGATATGATTGGCTTGAAGAACAGGTTGAGAAGGGAGTTGATTTTGAATGAGCGGAGATAGTGAAGCACGCGAGGCAGTAGGGGATTACAAAGCAGGATGGCATGATCCTGAGAATGCAACCATAAGATTTGACTTTGGCCTTTCAGAAAAAGTTGTCAGGGATATCTCTGAACTCAAACAAGAGCCAGAATGGATGACTGATATAAGGGTCAAGGCATACAGACACTTCATAGAAAGGCCCATGCCCACTTGGGGGAATACTGAGGAGTTAATGGAAATTGATTTCGATAAGGTATGCTACTTCCTGAGATCATCCGATGAAACAGGCAATTCTTGGGACGACGTTCCTGATGACATCAGGAATACCTTTGACAGATTGGGGATTCCCGAAGCGGAGCAGAAGTGGCTCTCAGGAGTCACGGCACAATACGAGTCAGAAACTGTATATCATAGCATAAGAGAAGACCTTGAGAAGCAGGGTGTGATTTTCTTAGATATGGATTCAGGCCTCAAAGAACATGAAGATATTGTGAAAAAGTACTTCGGTAGTGTCATTCCATACAGTGACAATAAATTCTCTGCCCTGAATACGGCTGTATGGTCGGGTGGATCTTTTATTTACGTACCAAAGGGAGTGCATGTCGAGATGCCCGTACAGGCTTATTTCAGAATAAATGCCAAGAATATGGGCCAGTTTGAGCGTACTCTGATTATCGCCGATGAAGGAAGTAGTATCCACTATGTTGAAGGTTGTACTGCACCTACCTATTCCACTGATTCCTTACATTCCGCCGTTGTCGAGCTCCTGGCACTCCCGGGCGCCCACATTAGATACACCACTGTTCAAAATTGGAGCAATAACGTGTACAACTTGGTTACAAAGAGAGGAGTAGCACATGAGAATGCCAAGATTGAGTGGGTAGATGGCAACATTGGGAGTAAATTGACTATGAAGTATCCTGCTGTTATCCTAAAAGGAGAGGGGGCTCATGCCGAGGTAATTTCTGTCGCTTATGCAGGGAATGGACAGCACCAAGATGCTGGAGCTAAAGTACACCACATGGCGTCAAATACCACAAGCAACATCCTCTCAAAGAGCATTAGCAAAGACGGTGGAAGAGGCTCTTACAGAGGAATGGCAAAAATAATGCCTAAAGCAGAAAATTGCAGGCTGAATATTGTTTGTGATGCCCTGATTCTTGACGAGGACAGCAGATCGGATACTTATCCAACCATGGAAGTTGGAAACCCGACAGCTCATTGTGAGCATGAAGCTAGTGTCTCTAAAGTTGGGGATGAACAATTATTCTATTTGATGAGCAGGGGGCATACAGAAGCCGAAGCGCTTGGCATGATCGTAAATGGATTCTTTGAGCCGTTTACAAGAGAGCTCCCGATGGAGTATGCAGTTGAACTGAACAAACTAATGTCCCTTGAAATGGAAGGAAGTATAGGTTGAGTTCTTCATGGATGCGTCTACGAAGTATCTATCCGCTAATCCTCCAGACAGGGCTGATCACCTATGGAAGTACACTCCTTGGAAAAAAATACACCCAACGGGGGACATTTCCGATATACCTAGTGATTTCTCAACACCTAAAGTGAGTCTGAAAACAATAGATGGAAGTACCCTTCCTCCCGGAATAACTCTTGACATTGGAGGAGCACATTCCGAAGGACTACCTGATGATGAGGAAATTACGAAGAGTTTCCTAGAGGCAGTTACGGGAGAATCTAAATTTACTCTTACGGTAGCTCCTAAGTTCAGATCTGAAGTTCCAATAATCATCGAGGTTTCCACAAGTGGGACTTTCTGCTCTGCCCATGTTTGTCTGAATATCGGTAAGCTCGCTGAGCTTGAGCTAGTTACCGTAGTAAGAGGAACATGCAACTGGTTTGGGATGTTAAGGACTGGTTCCACGGGAGAGGGCGCCATTACCAGTGATGTTGTAGTAAACAGGCTTGAACATGGAAAGCTATTGAGAGTTGAGTCGATTTCCATTCCTCGTAATTCTCAATTCAAAGCCGGAACTGTTTCATCTGGCTCAACAATCACAAAGGCTGATCTTCGATACAGGATGTTTCAACCAGGAGGAAACCTGAATGTCTTGGGATCTATACTCTCGGCAAGGGAAATGAACCTCGACCATCACATTGAGATATATCATGACTCGCCTGAAACCTTCAGTAGATTGGACTGGAACTCTGCCTGTGGCGGTAGCAGTAGGACTGTAGGTACTGGGATGTTGCGTGTCTCTAGAGGTTCAAACGGTGCTGATGCGGCTCAACTCTTTCAGAACCTTCTGTTGTCCGGAGATGCACAAGCTGATTCTATCCCTGAATTAGAAGTATCCGAACATGATGTGGTAGGGTGCGGACATGGGACAGCGAGTGGGCCTGTTGACGAGGATCAGATGTTCTATCTTGCTTCAAGAGGATTGTCCCCCAATGAGTCCAAGAGTACTCTAATTGCTGCCTTTCTAAATTCCACACTATCGGAAATGGGTGGGGACAAAATGCATGGTTGGCTAGTATCTGAATTAGATTCTGATTTGAGTGAGCTAGGGGATTAGGAAGTTCTATCTCGAAATGAAGCAGCTAGTGCAGAGATAATTATCCCACACGCCGAACCGAAAATAATTCCTTGTTGCTCCAGTCCATTGCCTGCCAAATCTCTGAAAGCTAGAGACATGACCAATGTAACTGGGATGACGAATATTCCAAATCTTATGGCCCATAATCTCGGTGAAGGAGCCTCTCCCATCGGCCTCAGTGTGATAGAGGATGATTTCTGAATAACTTGCCAATTTACTCTCTCAGCATCAATTTTTAATCTCTGTAAGATTGCAGGCCTAGATCCAGGGTTGCTTTTTGATGTAGACGAGGTTCCATAAAAACCAGTCCTAATTTTGACTTTCCTGAGGCCTTCTCTTCCTTGGATCAGACGTTCAACTAAAGAGGATGCTAAGTACGGGTCTAATTCAGCGATTTCAACTAGTAGAACTCCCCTGTCCCTCCTAACCATATTTTCCACACTCCATGAGGTTCCACGCTCTTCTGCCTGTTCTTCTACAGGGGAAAGTATTCTTCGAAGATATTGAGTCTCTGCGTTTCTCCTTTCTTCTCTTGAGTCACCCTTGGAAGAAATCTCCCTAATCCTGTACAATGCGAATATAAGTAGTAGGGAAGCGGTGGAGAATCCTGCTACAATTCCATATCTGAGAGAGAGCATGATATCAGGGTCATCTAGGCCTGTTGCGAAGATAGAGATGAAGGAGGCCATGGTTCCAACCATGGATCCGGCGACTACAGAAATAGAGAATGCATCTCTAGTAGTGATATCGGTCACGTCCTCCGCAAGTAGCTACAGTTCAAGAGTTAGAGGGTGTGAGATACATTGATTTGTTATGGATAATTGGCACAAACGTGTGTATCTTTTGCAGTCACAGAGAGATTGCTAGTATTCAATTAGATGACTCTCCGACAATCCTAATTGCTGGATCTATTGTTGTTACAGCTTGTGCCATTTACAATAGAAGTTCAAAAAGTGAGGTTTCAGAGCATGATGATTCGGAGGAGAGTGAGCCAAAAGAGAGAGATTCAGTGAGCACTGGGCCTGATAAGTTCAAGCTTAAGAATGGACGAAATGAGAGAAAAAGAGAGTTACGAGTTTCTGGTCTTATGAGTTCTATCTCGGGCTTCTTACTGCTGATGTTTTTCATTTCTCCGCTTATGTTAGCAGAGGGAAGTGTGCCAGAACTATCTGGGAGAGCAAATGCAATAGACTACATGAACGAGGGGAGTTGGGGAAATAATGACCATGATAAGGGAGGTAGCGTGGGGCATAATCAATCATCTCACGGTGGTTCTTTCGCGTGGTCTGAACTGAATCCAGTATTTGGCTTAGTATACGCTTTTGGGGATATAAACTGTCATCAGAAGCATGACCGTTCGTGGAAAATAAATGAAAACCAGATGCCAGTTTGTGCCAGGGACGTTGGAATCTTCATGGGATTCTTCATGGGATCATTATTCTTCAGAATGAGGGGGTACAACAGGTGGACTGTAAGGGATTCTTTCCTTTCAGTTTTTGATGATGACTCAATAGAATCTGTATATCTAAATGACGGACGTTTGAGATTGATGATATTATTTCTAGCGCTAGGTATTGTTCCTATGGCGATGGATGGATTTACTCAATTGCTGACTGTATACGAATCGACGAATATAATCAGAATAATCACAGGATTCATGGCAGGTTTTGTAATAGGTTGGTTCGTAAGCTCCGCCCTGTCTTCCAGACCCGAGTTATTTGATTCCCCCTCATCTGTCATACTGCCCGCAAATTCGAGATTGGCATTGAAATAGTCAAAGAGATTTCATTGTCCACCATGAAATAAGGTCATTTTCATTTTTTGGTAGTGGAAAGGAATCTCTGCCAGTCCCGATTATTGCAATCCTCTCTAAGGTGGATTTCACGGCTGAGGGATATTTTCCAGATCTGATTATTTGTCCAAATGCAAATCTGATATGAGTATCTGGATTTTTCTTCATCCATTTCCTTAGAACGTCCTTGAGGGGCCAAATTGCTATAGCTAATCTACCGTAAGGTCGTGACTCATCCTTCATCTGGGAACGGGGCGCCTCTCTTCCAATTAGGGACCTATGCTGATGTATACATCCTAATTTCTCATTTAGATACCTGACAATTGTCTGAGTATGTCTCTCTGAAACAGACCTTACAGGACCCAGCGACTTTCTCAGTTCCCTTATATTCGCTGTCCTCATTAATGATAGTGTCCCAGAAATTGAGGAAATAGAGTGAGATAATACATTATGTGGAACATCTACCCTCTCTCCCTCTAATGACGCTGCGAGAGTATAAGAATGAGCTTCTTGAAAATTCTTGAGGACCCTCCATGGCGAATCTCCATTCAACCATTCTTGTTCCCTAATTGCTGGCCTCACTCCCAGTCCCTGTAATGTCGATTGACCCCTAGAAGATTTTATCAGTTCACTGACTAGATTCCTATCTACTAATTCCGAACGAACATTAACCGGCTCGGGACGAGAATGCATGAAGTTCCTAATTAGGGATTTGAGCTTCGTTTTGAATTCATCCTCGGAGCCTTCGTTAAGAACGGGTCCGATGATTGCACCCATATCAAAAGGAGTTGGCATCTCAATATTTCCAGATAGAAGCTCTGTGTATCCTGCCCTAATCTTCTTCTGAAGTTCGCTCGTCTCGAAATATTCCTCTTTGTCCGAATGAGCTCTCAGTGTTCCGCTCTTTATCCTGTCTAAAGCAACCTTCGGATTACAATCAACCCAGATACATAAATCCGGCACTAAGGCAGCTGAATTCATATGTGCCACTTTTTCTATCCCCAGTTGGCCCACAATTCCTTGGTATACCAGGGAAGAGTGTATGTTCCTCTCACTGACCACTCCAATTCCAGATTCTAACCTTGGAAGGATCCAGCCATGCGAGTGGTCTACCCTGTCAGCCGCAAACAGGCCAGCTTCTCTCTCCGGACTCGTGGTTTTTCTCCTGACAGAATCGATAGCTAGCCTACCTAACGGGTGATCTCTCCTAGGCTCTCCCGTTACACTGACAGACACGAATGGGAACTCCTTCCTCATTACCTCGGAGACTACCTTAGTAGCTAGGCCCTTACCGCTTCCATCACCGCCCTCAATGGTGATCAGGTACATGGTCAATCCTCCTTGGAATGTACATCATAGAATTGTCTTCTGGATAGTCCTACAAGGCCCATTCCCGATAGTGTGAATAGAGGTCCCACGAACATTAGTCCACCACTCCAAAGACCGAGAAAGGCCAAGCCCCACGTCTTCTTGTAGCTAATTCCTTTTCTTGCCTCTATACCTCCGAGGATTCCTGCAAGCCCGGTCAGTAGAGTGAAAATTGCGAATATCGTAGCGATTAAAACGGACTCACTCAGATAGCTCTCCCCTTCCATATCCAATTCTTGAATCCCATCACCCTCCCTAAGAGTAATTGTAATCTGAGAGTGGTCTCCAGGAATTAATAGGACCTGAACAGTGATATTTCCTGGATGTGCAACCTCCAATTTAACGGACCTTCGAGGGACATCTTCGATTGAGAATCTACCGCCTGAGTCCGTTGAATCGCTACCAATTACTATTCCATCCTCATCATAAAGTAAAACGTCAATTTCGCTTATTCCTTCTGCTCCAGATGAGTTGCTAACTAGTTCTGATACTACTATTCCTTCTACGTCTGCGGTCCCCCCTGACTGCTCAACTTGTCCCGAAAGAATATCACTTACATTACCAGAAATTAGCATCATTCCTATGATGAAACCTAACATCCCACCGATTCCTATCAATACTGCCCCTAAGTTTCTGGTTGCAGAGTCTGTGGAAAGATCCGATAGCCAGAGTTGCAGGCCTTTTGAATCATCCAATTCCTCTTCAAACTCTTCAATCATCGAGTATCCCCCCATCCTCTTGTACCGGGGGAGTGGGTTTAGGCTGTTCATCATGCCGATTACCAGTTTCTACACTATCCTTCCCAACAGGCATATCATCCCGCCCGAAAAATATGATCAATAGACCTACGATCAAGACTGTGATGGTCACCAAACCGGTGCCTGAGGAAATAGAATCATGCCCTATCTTACACGATGATACACATATATCTACCCCGGCATGTGAAAGATTTGTCATCTGAATAAGATACATTTTAGACCAATTCTTTCCAGTAATCCAAAATTCTGAACCTGTACTGTGCGCGATACCGTTGAGCACGTTATTGATGCCATGATTGTTTTCAGAGGCCAGATGGCTAGCGTCATACTCTCCCAAGACCGTACCGTTGGAAGGATCGAACACCACAATTATATCCTGTTGCCAAACATTAGCAATCACTCTTGGTCCAGCAGGGGTATTGACACATTCCAACTCATTTATTTTACTTATCAGGTTTCCAAAACTATCTGTGACTGAAACCGTTCTTTCAATCTCAAAAGTTTCTGTATTGCGAAAAGAAATACTGGAAGTTCCATTTGACATGACGAAATAATTCCCATCGAAGCAAATCCCCCAACCCTCTCCCTCATACACATATGATGATACTTCAGATAGATTTTCCATCTCAAAGACATATGCAATTTGACTCTTCCATGTGAGCATGACAATGGTATCATTGTAGACTGTAATGCCCTCTGAAAATATCGTGTCATTGAATGATTTCGACCTGATGACACCGCCAGTTATTGGATCGACTTCCCTTAGTGACGAGAAACCATACAATCCTGTACTCTCATATATTGTTCCGTTGTACATTTCAAGTCCCTGCGTGAATGCATCATTTTGATGGTGGTGTTCGCTTAGTATGATGATTTCATGCTCGATATTTTCCCCATATTCATCGACATTTTCAGCTTGTATAAGTGGTGAAAATGCAATCGCCGATACTAGGAGGGAGAGTAGTAAACTACTCCGCCCTGTACGACTCATGTATGAACGATGCTCCATCGGTGTTAAAATACGTCTTAGAACCGATTCGTTCTAGTTACAACACGGAGTGTTGAGTATGTCGGGCCAAGAACGTCGTGATTCTTCCTTTGCTGCGACAATCCTGGCACTATTGATGGTGGTGACTAGTTTGTCCCCCCTGGCGATGGCTGAAGATATCGCTGACGATGATTTAGAAGTCTTTGTCGGGGATCTAAGTGGGTTTGATCCTATTACCGGAGGGAAAGAATATTTATTCTCCGAATCCCCATTTCCAATATACTCTGCGACAGGATTCCTAAAGTCACAGTGGAGATCTGATGGCTATCCTGACCTTACTCTCCCATTCTCTGATTCTTACATTAATTCCAGATCGAGCACTAGGAGCTGTGAAAATGCCTGGAGCGTTGGGGATACTGATGATGTAACTACTGCTGGTGGGTCAATAGCGGCTACTGTGCAGAAGGTCTCCAGTAATTCTGCAATCTTTGTTGAGGATGGCCAAGTAATACCTTCAACCACGCTGAACGATATTGCTTCAACTTGGGAATCTACGATATTCCCTACAGTGACTGGCTACTTCGGTTCAGCCCCTGATGTTGATAATACTTGCCAGATAGAGATTGTCATCTTCTCGATAGATGGAGGAGGGGGAATCGGGGGTTATTTCGTTCCTGGCCTATCATCATCTAAGGAGTCAATATTCATGGATATTGATGATTTGAGCTGGAGGAATACCATACTGGCTCACGAGTTCCAGCACCTGCTACACAATGCCAGAGATCCCTTCGAATACATCTGGATTGATGAGGGTGCGGCCGATATGGCCGCCTACCTGTGTTTTGGAGTCACTGGTTCTCTGACTGGACATGCTAATGCATGGTCGCAGAATTCCAATATGAGCGTAAGGTGGTGGAATCAGAGGATTGCAG
>CAXHFZ010000014.1:0-13582 GCA_964016325.1 uncultured Candidatus Poseidoniales archaeon
GTTATGATTTGAACTTGAACTGGTGATAGCCAAGTGGGGAAATTGCCCGCCCAATGCTCTGTTAGGAATGCTACAAATCTCTCATGGGTAGAAAGTGGAGCCCTGTGAATTACGAACACCTCGCCATTCTCATGCCCTGTCTCGTCAGTGTATGTTAGCTCGAATCTCTCCTTCGCTGCGAAGTCTAGCTGTATTGTCGACATCGACTCCTCACGACCGAGGAGAGTCCTGAATTGAATGTCAATTTTAGGACCGTAGAAAGCTGCTTCTCCGATTGCTTCCACATATTCTACTCCAAGATCATCGAGAATTTTTCTTAGATGGTCCTGTGTTGTTTGCCAATTCTCAGGCTGATCAATATATTTGTCAACATTTTCCGGATCCCATAATGACAACCGGAAGTAGTAATCATCGAATCCAAAGGCTGAGTAGTAATCCTGCACCATCCTAATGTTATCAGCAACTTCAGAGGCAACCTGCTCAAGAGTGCAGTAAATGTGAGCATCGTTCATTGTAAGCATCCTGACTCTGAGTAAGCCAGCTAATGTTCCGGATAGCTCATTCCTGTAAACAGTCCCATATTCAGCGATTCTCAACGGCAATTCTCGGTATGATCTTCTTTTGTTTCCATAAACTAGATGGTGGAAAGGACAATTCATTGCCTTCATATAATACTCGCCATCATCCATCTCCATAGGCGGATACATCCCTTCAGCGTAGTGTGGAAGATGTCCACTAGTCTCGAAAAGCTCCTTCTTTCCTAGTACTGGTGTTGTTACACGTAAGTATCCGTAGGCCTCCTCGGTCTCCACTGCGAACTTCTCAATTTCTCCTTTCAGAGTCTCACCATTTGGTAACCAAACAGGAAGTCCCTTGCCAATCATCTCGTCAGTCATGTAGAGCTCCATTTCCTTACCGATCTTCTTGTGATCCCTCTTTGCCGCCTCCTCGAGTTGCTTTTTCCTCTCTTGTAGACCAATCTTATCTGGATAGCACATCCCGTATATTCTGGTGAGAGACTCCCTCTTGCTATCAGCTCTCCAATATGCCTGACTGGTACTCGAAAGTTTGAACCATCTGAGATGCGAAGTACTAGGAACATGAGGTCCTTTACAGAGATCTACGAAGTCACCTTGTCTGTAGACTGAGGAGCCGACATCATGGCCTATCTTGTCGTCCATTATCTCTAGTTTGAACTTATTATCACTGAAAATTGAACGTAGCTCATCATTATCATATTCCTCTCTGGAAATAGGTAAATTACTCTTCACAAGCTCCTTCATCCTCTTTTCTATCTTTCTGAGCTCGTCTTCAGAAATGGGGTCCATGTAGAAATCATAGTAGAATCCATGATCAATAGGAGGCCCAATGGTTGGTTTAGCATCTGGGTACATTTCAGTAACTGCTTGAGCAAGTAGATGAGCACAGGAATGCCTTAGGATGTAGAGCCCTTCTGGAGAGCTTCCGATAATTGGCATTACAGAGCAATCAGAATCTAGCTCATAAGACATATCCCTCTCTACACCGTTTACGAGAGCAGCAACAGCGCCAGTTTTCCTCCCGTGGACGTTTGCTATGACCTCGCCAGCAGAAATTCCACTTGCATACTCGTGAACATCACTATCGCCAACTTCGACCGTTATCATGGCCACCCCTCCTGATATGGCCGGTCACGCAATCGCGTTTGAAGGCGTCTGTCATAAATTGAAATATTCGTACTAAAATCTAATCTTGCAAATTGACAACAGAAAAAAAGAGCAATTACATTACGAACCGATAAGACCAGTCCCCCCTTGGCATGGACATGGTCAGGTTGGGGCTTCTTGTAAATCCGGATGCAGGACTAGGCGGAAGACTGGGTTTGAAGGGATCAGATGGGCAAGCGGAAATAGCGAGATCGAGGGGGGCGCAAGATAGATCAGGCCCGAGGATGAGGGCGATGCTGGATCACCTGATTACAATCAGTAAGGAGAATTTAGATGGAATCCAGTGGTACGTTAGTAAAGGAAGAATGGGTACTGATTGGATTTCACCAGCAATTTCTTCACTCGAAGTCATCCACTCTTCGAGTAGCTCTACGGATGCTAATGATACAAGCCAATTGGTCGGTTCTATGATAGAATCTGATATCGATCTACTCGTTTATGCAGGCGGAGACGGCACGACTAGAGACGTAGTGGCAGCTCTTTCGGAATATGGCAGGCCTGAATTGCCCATCATCGGTGTTCCGACAGGAGTGAAGATGCATTCAGGGTGTTTTGCATCCTCTCCCAAGGCAGCCGCCGAGGTTCTAAGTGCATGGCTGGAGGGTGATCTTCTTTTGTCTTCCACAGAGGTCCTAGACCTAGATGAGGATCTTTACAGACAAGGGAAGTGGATTGTAAGACTATACGCCGAGGCAATTACCCCGGCGAGTCCTCGATGGATGCAGGGCTCCAAGATGAGAGTGGAGGCCTCAGGAGAAGAAGAAATTATTCAGGGACTGGCAGATCATGTAAGGGAGACACTGATTGATGACCGAATGATGATAGTTTGGGGCTCAGGAGGGACGCTCAGAACAATTGGTGGTATACTTGGGTTCGATTTGAGTACTCTGGGTATTGACATTACTGTCGGCGGTAACATTATTGGTTCGGATCTAAATGAAAATGAGATATTGTCTGCATTGAAGGAGCATCAAGGCGATGTGATGTTACTCCTCTCTCCAATGGGGGGACAAGGCTTTCTTATCGGAAGAGGAAATCTTCAGCTCTCTCCTGATGTCCTCAGGATAATTGGGGTGAACAGGGTCCTGGGAATCGTTACTCCTGCCAAGATGCTCACCTTACGCAGTCTTAGGATCGAGACAGGTGATTCTGAGATGGATAAAAGATTCTCTGATAAGAAGTACCTCAAAGTATTGCAGGGATACAGGACAACTAGAGTCCTCAAGGTATCAGTAGACTGAATTAGGGGCTAAATATCATCCATAAAAAATATGAAAACCTGAAAAAACATAGGTTCCTTCAGTTTAGGTTATACATGAACACCCTCTGGTCGAGCCATGAACTTGGCACCTAAGGACTACGATTTTGGAAATATGGAGAATTATTCTTTCGCAATGGAAGTAACATGCTCAAACGATGAAGCTAGAAAAATGTTCATTCTTGCATACGGGCACATGCTAAATTATAACCATGAGGAAGCTATTGCGTGCTTCTCTAAGTGTGCTGAATTAGATCCGGACTGTGCTATGGCATGGTGGGGAATTGCATATTGCGTATCATCCAACTACAATTGGACCCCAGGACTTGGCTCGGGATATGACCCTATTCAGATGGCCATTTCTCTCAAAGAAGGATGCTCAGAGATGGAACAAGATCTCATTGATGCTTTGGCGGAGAGGCATTCAGAGGAAGCAAGAGATGCTGCGGACCCGTCCGTACTCAATATGGGAAATAGCGCCGAGCTAAATATCGCATTCGCTGAAGCAATGGCCCCTCTTTATGAAAAATATAGTGGGAACTTGGATGTTACCGCCATATATGTCGAGGCACTAATGAATCTGAAGGCTTGGCAATTGTGGAATAAAGATACCAAGACTGGTGAAATTACTCCCGCAGACGATAATACCCTACTTCTGGTCAATATATTAGAAGACGCTTTCGAGGCCAGTGAGAAAGCAAAGGTACATCCTGCACTTTGTCACCTATACTGTCATGCACTGGAACTCTCGCCATTCCCTGAGAAGGCCCTCCCGGCAGCCGATGTCCTCAGGACACTGATGCCAGGGCTAGGTCACCTGGTCCATATGCCATCTCATATTGATGCGTGGGTCGGCCAATGGAAGGAGGCTATGGATTGCAACATTGCAGCAGTTGAGGCGGATGATAGGTATGTGGAGATAACTGGCAACGAATCCCAATTCTACAAATTCTACAGAATGCACAATCATCACTTCGTAGTCTGGTGTGCAATGTTCGATGGACAGTACGAAACAGCACTGAAGTATGCGCGCAAAGCAGTCAGTACACTACCAGCCGGGGACTCCGAGTCCGGCGTGCAATTCATGCTTGCAGGAATAATCCCGATGGGAGCGATATTCTTGGAGTCGTATGTGACAATGCCTTGGCATGTCATGATCAGGTTTGGAAAGTGGGATGACATACTCAATGAGCCACTCCACACAGATAGGGAAGTCTTTCCTGCAGCAATAGCTACTCAGCATTATGCCAGAGGTGTGGCTTATGCTTCCAAAGGCATGGTTCCTGAGGCCGAGGCGGAGCAGTCGTTGTTCGTGGAAGCCCTCGACAATCCAGCTCTTCAGGGCAGAGTTCTTCACAACAATCTAATGTACCAAGATCCAAGTGAAGGCCCATGTATTCTCTTGGTGAATGATGCTGTACTTGCTGGTGAGATAGAATATAGGAGACAATTTCAAGCCAAGGCCAGAGGGGAGAATTATGACTTCTCCGAGGCATTCAACCACCTACGCAGAGGCGTTGACCTTTCACTAAACTTGGCCTACAACGAGCCATGGGGGCAGATGCAACCAGTTCGCCATATTCTAGGCGCATTACTTCTGGAGCAAGGAGAAATAGAGGAAGCGGAAGCCGTGTACCGTGATGATATCAAACTTTGGAAGGATAATATGTGGGGATTGTTGGGCCTCAAGCTCTGTCTAGAGGAGAGAGGAGATGCGCCTGAAGAGCTTGCTGAAGTAACCGCGCTATTCAATGAGAGGAGCTCTCGTGCAGATATCATCCCCGCAAAAACCTGCTTTTGTGCTCAGGACAGTGTTGACAGCAGTTGTTGCTAGCCTTCGCTTACGGAGCAGAGAGGTCCGGGCCTATATTTCCTGGCCACAGGAGGCTTTTAGGAGCCCTAGGAAAGGAGGACTAGGTTTCCCGGGCCTGGATTTGAACTCCGGGTGGTACTGTGTCCCGACATAGTATGGATGTCCTTCAAGCTCCATAATCTCACATCTTTCTCCAGTCTCGTCCTTTCCTACGTACACCATCCCAGAGGACTCAATGCTCTCTATAAGATCCGGATTTACCTCATATCGATGCCTGTGACGCTCATCTACATGGCTCGCGCCTCCATACAATCTTCGAACCTTACAGTCATCCACTAAGAATGGAGTTGGTTTTGTCCCCAGCCTCATAGTTCCTCCCATGTGGGTCTTGGATATTTCTGGCATGAAGACCACAGCATGAATAGGGGCATTCTCGTCAAATTCAGCTGAATTCGCTCCCTCGAGGCCTAGTACGTTTCTACAGAACTCTATCGTAGCGATTTGAAGTCCAAGGCACACTCCAAGATAGGGCACATTGTTGACTCTAGCGTAGTTGGCGGCGGCAATCTTCCCCTCTACTCCTCTGTTTCCAAATCCGCCAGGAACCAGGATGCCATCAGCCTCCTTCAGAGTTGCCCATGCATCGTCATACGCCTGAGTCCTATCGATTGGATCTAAGTCAGTAGACTCTATCCAGTTGATTACAAGCTTCCTGTCCACTGCTAAGGCACTGTGCTGGAGTGCCTTGATAACTGAAAGATAAGAATCTGAAAGTCCGGTATACTTTCCCACCATTGCTATTCTAACTTCATCCTCCAGCATATCGAACTTGTCAGCCATTACCTTCCATTCATCGAGCATTGGGAGACTTTCCGGAACATCGAATCCTAGATTATCGGACACCATTCTGAGAACAGATTGATTATGTAATGAAATGGGAATCTGATAAAGATTGGAAACATCATGTGCAGAGACTACGGCATCTTCCCTAACATGGCAAAATGCTGCTAATTTTGATTTCGTCTCAGAATCCAAGGGATTTTCAGATCGACAGACTAGTATGTCTGGGATTATGCCTAGTCCACGTAACTCCTTGACCGTATGTTGGGTAGGCTTTGTCTTCTGCTCGCCAACAGGGCCCATTACTGGAACTAGGCTAACGTGAACGAAGCAAACGTTGCCTTTACCAGCTCTGAATTGGAACTGTCTGAGTGCTTCTATGAAGGGAGCGCTCTCTATATCCCCAACAGTGCCCCCCAGCTCAATAACACAAGCATCCGGAGTGTTTGACGTTCCATCTGCAGGCACATGCGCAACTGCTTCTATCCAATCTTGAATCTCATTAGTAATGTGTGGAACTACTTGCACTGTCTTTCCTAGATAGTCGCCCTTCCGTTCTTTCTCAATCACTTTGGCATAAACTTTCCCAGTAGTGATGTTATTGTCTTTTGTTAATGCCACATCCAAGAATCTCTCATAATTGCCTAAGTCAAGGTCCACTTCGCCTCCATCATCCAAGACAAAAACTTCACCATGCTCGAATGGAGACATTGTTCCCGCATCGCTATTCAAGTACGGGTCAATCTTGATTGATGTTACACTTAGTCCTGCAGATTTCAGAAGAACTCCAATACTACTAGCAGTCACTCCTTTGCCTAATCCAGATAGGACCCCACCGGTAATCACGACATACTTCATGTAACCAACGGGGTCTGAAGCCATTGTGCCTCGCATATCAACATTGGGACAGTAATCTTGCTTTGTTGCACATCAATGACCAAGTATCTCCGGCTTTACGACATATCATGGTAGAGCCACCCGGAGAGAGAATCCTGGTAACAGGGGCGCTGGGACAAATCGGGACAGAGCTAGTATCATCACTAAGGGAGAGTTATGGTAAAGACAACGTACTCGCCACAGATATCAGAGTTCCCGACGAAGAATCAAGCTTCCCTGATGGCCCCTTCTCAAACCTCAGTGTTCTGGATGGAACACGGATGGAAAAAATGATCCAGGAAGAGGGTATTGGAACAGTTTTTCACTTAGCTGCCATACTTTCCGCGACAGGTGAGCAAGATCCTGAGCTATGTCAGAGAGTAAATGTAGGTGGAACAGTATGTGTTCTGGAAGCGGCTAGAGATTTCGGTTTGAAGGTATTCGCACCCTCTTCAATTGCAGTATTTGGGCCCGACATTCCAGATATTGCTCTCCAGTCAAGTCCTCTCAATCCAACTACGATGTATGGCAAGACAAAGGTAACTGGTGAGATATTGGGCTTGAACTACTGGAAACAGTATGGCGTAGATGTACGTGGACTTAGGTTTCCAGGATTGATTTCATGGAGGGCACCGGCTGGAGGAGGTACCACGGACTACGCAGTAGATATTTTCAGAGCCGCTGTGGAATACGGGCACTACGAGTGTTTTGTCAGTGAAGATACCAGATTGCCTATGATGTACATGGATGATGCAATTAGAGCGACTGAAAGAATCATGCAAGTCGATTTAGAAAGTCTGGGGGATTCTAGGACAGGATATAATATCAGGGGAATATCCTTCACTGCGGGGGAATTAGCCGATAAAATAGCTGAGAGGATACCTGGATTCACTTGTGATTTTGTTCCAGATTTCAGACAGAAGGTAGCAGAATCATGGCCAAATGATGTCGATGATCAGGCGGCTAGAGATGATTGGGGATGGAAAGCTGATTATGACTTAGGAAGAAGGGTTGATGAGATGATTTCCAACATCAGCTAGTCATTCCTCCAGGTCTTCCTCTCCATTCCATTCAGGAGTTGTAGGGTCCTGCTTCGCCCATAGGACATCATTGATCCTGAGTACGCTTATGGCAGCCTCAGTAGATCCTGAGATAGAATGCCTAGTTACAAATAAAGGATCTAGGATTCCCATCTCGTCCATTCTCGACCTTCTTCCTGTCATCGCATCAAGGCCTATCCAATGACCGTTTTCTTCATCGGACGTTTGCGCGGCTGACAAGTCCAAAACTACATCGATAGGATCCAGCCCGGCATTTTCTGCAAGAGTTCTAGGTATCACCTCCAGTGCCGCCGCATAGCCCTCTATCGCCAATTGCTCCCTACCTGGATTTCCTAGAGCGAAAGACCTCAGGTGCCTTGCCAGATGTGTTTGGATTGCACCTCCTCCTGGAATTATTCTTGAGTCCCTGATGACCCTGAAGGATACGCCTATGGCGTCATCGAACGCCCTAACCGCCTCTTCTCTAATCTGCGGGGACGTCCCACGGATGACCACGGTCAATGCGCCTCCTTCAGATCCTTCAATTACGGAATGGGTTATTCCCGCAACTGTTTCTTCTCTCCTACTAGTGAATCTCCCTAGGTCATCTTCTGAAATCCTAGCTGCTCTCCTGACCATACTGGACCCAGTTATTTTTGAAAGTCGCTCTAAATCTTCCCTCTCAAACCTCCTGTAGGAGGTTATTCCCGCCTCACTTAGCATGGAAATAGCATCATCTGAAATGCCATCTTTGACAATTAGTAGATCAACTCCCAATGATGAAAGATGACTGATCTCTTCCCTCAATTTGTCTAAGGATCTGTCATGGAATCCCCTGAGAACCCCCGGACTACTGACCTCTATCTCAGCATCCATCTCAAGCTTGACATTCTCGAGACCGCCATCAATAATTGCGATGATGCCACCGTCAGAAGACGGAGGGGTAGAGATATCGACCCTAGTTTTAGCAACCATCAGGCCGTTTACAAGGCGACTATCGGTAGTCGACCCTCCACTGACCTGCAGTCTCTTAACTCTCAGCCTTTCCAAGTCGTCACCACCCTCCTCATCTGATAGTAAATCAGCAGCATCAAAAGCGATTTCAGTGATATGAGAAGCTAATGATTCTCCAATTTTACCAGCCAGTGTAGTGGAGATTACGGCCCGCAGCTCCTTTGTTGAGGCCGCCTTTCTTGAAACTTTATCTAACTCTGAAATTGCCTCTCTTTCCGCTAGAAGGAAGCCATTAATCACAACAGATGGATGAATTCCCATTCTGACTAACTCAAGAGAATTCTGTAGAAGCTCTGCGGTAAGGATTACCGTCGAGGTAGTTCCATCTCTGGCTGATTTATCCTGTGAGGATGAGGCGGATATGAGAAGTCTGGCTGTTGGATGTTCTACCTTAGCAGCCTCAATTACCGTAACTCCATCATTGGTTACCAGGCAATTCCCATCGTCCGATACTAGCATTTTATCCAATCCTCTAGGTCCAAGAGTAGATCTGACCGCCCCCGCAAGAGCTACGGCGGCTTTGACATTATTCACTAGGGCTGCACGCCCTTCCAGCCTATCGGTGTCCTGTAGTGCAACATCATGCTCAGCCTGCACCATGTCACTCGGAATCTAGTCCTAGATTTGAACTACTCCATTACCACACTATTCCTAATTCAAACAAAGGACACGTATTCCAATGCGTATATTCATATATGGCACTGTTGTCGGACTATACAACCGGCAGTTAACTAGTGATTGATATGAGCAGTTCTAATTCCGACGAATGGGAAGAAAAAATGATTGAGCAGATGCTCAATTTATTCAATCAGATGGGAATGCCGATAGATAGATCAGAGTTGGAAGATACGATATCAAGAATTCGTCAGCAGTTTGACAATCTGGGTATAGACGCAGAAAGCATCTACAATAGCAACGTCAAAATGAATTTTCAAGGTGACCCGGAAAACTTTCGGAAGCAGATGGAATCTTTCATGAACCATCCTGAAGGGTTTTCAGAAATTTTCAAGAACATGGGGATCAATGTCCAAGTAGGCCCTGATGATGAGCCAGCTGAGGTAGTAGTGGAGGAAGAACAAGAGGAAGAGTCAGATGTTCCTCTGGAGGATACCTATCTCGATGGAACCTCGATGTATGTTACTATCGATGTCTCGAATATTGTCGATCTCGATGAAGGAAGCTTCGAGCTCATATTATCCCATGGAGGAAAGGTACTACAACTAATGAGGAGAACTCAGCTCAGGCCCATCAAGAGTATCAATCTCCCGCAGCCAGCCAGCTCTGTCTCTGACTGGAATCTGAATAATGGCATACTAGACATCACTTTCGATACGGCTTAGCCTATCATAGGAGGAAGAAAAAATGACTGGACCAGTAATTGGAATAGATTTGGGAACTACAAACAGCTGTGTGGCAACGTTGGAGGGGGGTAAACCTGTGGTTATACCCAATTCAGAAGGGTCGAGAACCACTCCCAGTGTTGTTGCATTCTCTAAGAATGGAGGTGACAGAGTGGTCGGTATAACCGCTAAGAGACAGGCAGTCACTAACTCTGAAAGAACAATTATGTCTGTAAAGAGGGAGATGGGTACTGATTGGAAGAAGGAGATAGATGACTCCGAATATACGCCGCAGGAGATTTCAGCATTTATCCTGCAAAAGCTAAAGTCGGATGCTGAGGACTATCTGGGTAGAGAAGTGAACCAAGCAGTCATTACGTGTCCAGCATACTTCACAGATGCACAACGCCAGGCAACGAAGGATGCAGGGAGGATTGCAGGTCTCGAAGTTCTCAGAATTATCAACGAGCCTACAGCCGCTGCACTAGCCTATGGCGTCGACAAGGACGACGATCAGACAATATTGGTATATGATTTGGGAGGAGGTACGTTCGATGTCTCAGTCTTGGAGATATACCAGGTAGATGGCCAGCCTCAGATTGAGGTCAAGGCTACTAGTGGAGACAACCGCCTTGGTGGCGATGACTTCGATGAGGTAGTCATAGACTGGCTGGTTTCAGAATTCAAAAAATCAACCGGGATCGATCTATCGAGCGACATGACAGCAATAACTAGACTTAGAGAAGCCGCAGAGAAGGCCAAGATAGAACTTTCAGGCACTAGTACGACCCAAATTAATCTTCCATTTATCACAATGAGTGGGGACGGTCAACCCGAGCATCTGGATATCTCCCTATCCAGGGCTAAATTCGAGGATCTTATTTCTGATCTTGTGGAGAAGACGATGGGTCCGACCAGAAGGGCCATGAAGGATGCTGGAATCAAGAAAGGAAACGTGGACAAGGTCATCCTAGTAGGTGGATCTACTCGAGTTCCAGCAGTTCAAGAAGCAATAGAGAAGGAAGTCGGTAAGCCACCCTTCAAGGGCATAAACCCAGATGAAGCAGTCGCAGTCGGAGCCGTTCTCCAAGCAGGAATAATAACTGGAGATGAGGGAGTCACCGACGTATTACTGCTCGATGTTACGCCACTTACTCTTGGTATCGAGACACTAGGGGGCATCATGACAACAATGATCGAGAGGAATACTACAATACCAACTAGGAGATCAGAAACATTCTCGACTGCCGCTGATAATCAGCCAGCGGTAGAGGTACATGTTCTACAGGGCGAGAGAGAATTTGCCAAGGACAACATTACCCTCGGAAGATTTCACTTAATGGGGATCCCTCCTTCTCCAAGGGGAATCCCGCAAATCGAGGTGACCTTTGATATCGATGCTAATGGAATTGTAAATGTATCTGCCAAGGATTTGGGTACGGGGACAGAGCAATCTATCAAGATAGAGAGCCAAACATCTCTTACCGAGGATGAGATCAATGCTAAGGTAGCAGAAGCTGAAGAATTTGCCTCTGAAGATAAGAGAAGAAAGGCTGGCGTAACTCTGATTAATTCCGCCGATGGAATGGTGTATCAGGCTACGAAGATGCTTAACGAGGCAGCAGAGAAAATCTCAGACTTGAATGCAGAGCCAATCCATGCCAAGCTCGAGGAATTGAGGTCCTTGATAACAAAGGATGATAAAACGATTGACGTAGATGATTTGGACGAGGCCGCTGTACAGGCTAAGATGTCAGAGGTTGAGGAGTCATTACACGAAGTATCGGCTAAGCTCTACGAGGCTGCCGCGGCTGAAATGGCTGAACAACAAGAAAGTGAAGGCTCAGACGACGTTGTTGAGGCCGACTTCGAAGAGGTCGAGTCCGAGGACAGTGACGAGTAGCTAGCTTTCTGTAATCATCCTGTGGAGAGTTCTAACGTGAATTCCCGAGGTTCCAAACTGGAATAGAGGGTTTTCTCCCTCTGAGCGGGCTTTGGAACCTGGGCCCCATGCTGATCCTGCAATGTCAAGATGAGCCCAGGGAATCTTTTCTCCTTCCTCGGAAAATCCCCTATTAGGAACGAAGAACTCTAGGAACGAGGCTGCGGTATTTGAAGAACCAGCTCTTCCACCAATGGAACCATTTCTTATGTCTGCGAATGCCGAGTCAGTCATGTACTTGCGGAATTGGTCATTCAAAGGCATCCTCCAAACTGGCTCGCCACTTCTTTCTGCGGCAGATTTTAGACTCTTGGCCAAATCATCATTATTCGACCACATACCAGAAATCTGGTTGCCCAGCGCCACAATAACAGCACCAGTTAGTGTGGCTAGGTCCACGATGTACTCGGGATCAAGCTCACCCGCCTTCCAAAGTCCGTCTGAGAGGACATTTCTACCTTCAGCATCTGTACTAAATACCTCCACTGTCTTACCGGAATATGTCTTGAATACGTCACCAGGCCTGTAAGCACCAGATCCTGGCATATTCTCAGCAAGACAGGATATACCATCGACTCGCCTGGAGTATCCAGTTTCATAGAGGGCTTCCATAAGGCCAAAAACTGTAGCAGCCCCACACATATCATACTTCATATCCCACATCCCACTGGTCGGTTTGATGGAGATACCTCCAGTATCGAAAGTAATTCCCTTGCCTACGATACAGGGTCTCCGGACTCCCTCATCCTCATCAGGATTAAGTGTAAATAAGACCATACAGGGTTTCTGATCGCTCCCCTTCCCAACGTTGATTAGTCCACCCATTCCAAGCTCATGCAATTTTTCCCAATCATAAACCTCAACTCTGACGTTTTCCTTTCCCTCAGCCCATTCTTTTGCTCTTCTGGCGTACTCCATTGGATAGAGAACATTAGCAGGCTCGTTACCTAGATCACGTGCCTTATGGACTCCTTTTACCACAGACTGTACATTTTGAAGCTCAACACTTAGCTTCACTTGGTGCCTGCCACTGGCTTGAAAATCAACCTTCCATTCCTCATCAATATGATCATCGGGTTTTTCCTGATGCTCCAAGAATTCATAATCCCGAAGCATCATGCCCTCAGCAAAATCCACCATTCTGTCTCCGTTCCAACCAGTGGTAAATCTAACAGTCAGATCAGTCCCCTTCTTTTTCGACAAAGATGAAATCAATCTGGCTCCGGCATTTCTGGCCATCTTGTGACTCATACCTTCTCTATCTCCCATACCTACTAGGGTTATATTACAACCAGGCGTCCATAAGGACATTCTAGTCCCCTTCTTCCCTTCAAAACCACCCGATACTAGTACGTCCCTGACTAACCTCCTCTGACTCCTATTTAGCCCATTAAGTGAGTTATTAGGAGCTTTCTTAGTATCTTCAAATATTGGCAAAATCAATTGAGTTCCCACATCTGTAAATTCACTATTGCTTATCTTCATAAATAGCCCAAACCAACCGATTAGCAACTAGTTTACAAATAATTCTATCTCAAAATATCAGTTTAAAGCCCTATCATTAGTTATGGAAATAAATTATTGCTCAAATTTTATATTTCTCACATTAATTGTCGCGAGAGCGAATGCGATGAAGACAAGCAGCATCGTAGGGGCTGGAAGAAGACCCGAATCGTTAACCCTCACCTCAGTAACGTGCTCATTGACTAATTCGCTAGTCCACATCGACGAATCTATCACTCTCTTCTGATAG
>CAXHFZ010000015.1:0-13492 GCA_964016325.1 uncultured Candidatus Poseidoniales archaeon
TGATCATCCAAGGATGGGTCGAGTAAGGTATACATTATCGTCCATTGACCGGCTTTATCAGTCCAAGTCACGTGTACCATATCATCATGGTCGACTCTAACATCTGGATGCCATGCCCTATGTGCTCCAGCGTTGGATATTTTTGTGTCATCAATGAGGACCTCTCCTCTGGCGTCTAGCATCTTGTAGTAGAGATGTTGTGTATTTCTACTCCAGATAAAGTGGACATTTCCTTGTGAGTCAGCATCGATCGAAACCATTCTATCGCTAAAGGCACCATCAGGCGTTACCTCTATTGCATCCGTCATCACAACCTCACTAGCCGAGGCAATCGGAGCTCCGAGTCCAGCGAACAAACTCATTACCATCAAAAGGACCATTGCAACACTATTTCTCTTCCTCAATCTGTCCATTCCTGATCACCCAGCAACTAGTTACGGCTCTATTAGAAATATTTCATACTTAACCTACTCGGGTTGCGGTCACTGCTAGTATGATACAGGGCGGAGACATCATGCCCAATCTGCTGGATCAAAATCCCTACCAAATCCACCTGTCTCGTCTGTATCAACTTCGCGGGGTTGATCGGAAGGAGAAGTGGATTTTCTGGTAGATTTCTGGCCCTTCTGCTTATTCCAGTCATCGACTGGCCCTGGTTTACCCGAGCCTGTGCCGAAAAGGAATTTGATTCTGTGAATCAAAGAGAGCTTTGTTAGCCAGACTCTCCTCATTGTATGCATAAACTCGTTTTGAGTGAGGCCATCTAGCCAAGTCGGCCTGGATAGGTTAAATGCCTGAAGTGGGCCTGGCACCTCATCAACATTCTTTCCGACGTGTAAGACCCAATCAAGATCTGCTCTGGTCAGATCCAGGCGTGTCTCATGGAGCCATTTCTTCCATTCATTTGGATTGGTCTCCGAGTATTCCTTCATCTTCTTCTGCTGGCCCTCGTCCACCCTGGTAACTGAATAGACTAGTATCAGATCTCTATTTTTGGGAATCACCACGTTAAACAGATGTCCCCTCTTACTTGGGGGGTACTTGACATGCATGTGCAGGTGGGCCTGTTGGTCCTCGACGTCCCTGGCTTCCAGTCTCTCGCTCTGAAGCCAGTTCCTAATCGATTGGGTGGCATCTCGTTTGTTCACACACTGACGAGGAGCGCACCCTATTTGAGAGCCACTAATTTAGATGCTATTCCTCTGACTAATTTGACAAGCTGTTTTCCTTCTCTTGACCTAGCTAATTTCTGTCTTCTCAAAGACATAGTGAAATCATTCCAAAGGTCATAGCCAAGTAAAAACACAAAATTTGATAATTGAAAGGCTACAAAAACTACGACGGTTCCAATAAGGAGCGTGAAAACATTCATTTCAATTGATATTAGATCGATAATGTAGATAGCAGTAAATATCGATAATACAGGCCAGATTGTCATTATTGAGAGGAAAACCGCTAGGAAGTGATGAGTTGTCCTAGCGTCTACCCCCTCATCACTATTATTACCAAGATACCAAGCAAGGATCGCTTGAAGGCCTGTTGAAATGAAAGAGAGTGGTGTCGCCAACAGCATCATAACTGCTCCTAATACTCCCTTCAATAGCTCGGATTTTTGTTTAATGCCCATACTATCTGAGAGGGCCCTTCCATCTAATTGTCTGGAATGAAGGATAGAGCTTGCTACCTTTGCGTCGGTCAGGATCTCACTACCCTCTATTATTGATGAATGATTACGGAATTTCCTTGAATGGATTACCTCTTCTGAGTATGAATTCAATGGATGATTCAAATTTCTGGAATCTATATGTGCAAGAATATGCCAAGCCCTGTAAGTTTCCCAATCCTTGGCTTGGGGGGAGACTTTCGATAAGCTGTCCTCTAGTTTTTTTGTCAAGCTCCTTACCAACGTCTCTGGTGGTTCTACCCATGTGCCTCCCAAGAGATTGTCTGAATGCTCGGGGGATTCGAGGGATGGGATTTCAATTGGTTCGGGATACTCAACAAATAGATCTGTCCTGAACCAGTGATGACATCTGAAATGGAGTCCTACGGGTTGTATCTTTGGTTGCACAGCTCCTCTAAAAAGTGCGATTTCAGATGCATTTATTGCAAATCTCATTGGACCAGTGCGTAGTTTGTGTAGTCTGGAGTCTTGGTGAGATTTGCCTTCGGGCATCACGACCGCGGCGTAACCACCGGATATACAATGGGCCATTGTCAGCAATGACCTGTGATTTATCATTTCTGCAAATTCATTATCTGAAACTCCTTTGTCTCTCTCAACCCTTCTAATAATTGGTTGATTTCCTAATCTTCTGGTAAACCAACCGATCAAAGGCATAGTCGCCAAATCATGCCTTCCCATAGTGATTGTCCGTTTGGTTTGAGAGGTAATTATCACCAGAGGATCGATCAAACCATTGATATGCATCGATGCGTATATCCTTCCACCTTCATCATTCACCGGTTCCTGCTCCTCAATAGATCTGAGTATATAGTGCTTTGACAATGATGCCGCGGATCTCATGATTGGCCATGCTAGATCACTCCCTGGGTGGTCTCCTGAATGGTTCCATGGCACCTTTCTGAGTTTTTTCGGATTGATTCTCAGTGCTCCTTTGGATAGAACCGGGGCAATATCTGGAGCCTCAGAGGAGTCTGGCACGCTATACCGTGAGGGGGTACCAGTTGAGAAAGCACCGATTCTATAAAATGTCAGCAAATATTTTTTCCGCCAGCTCAGATGCTTCTTTTTTGTCTATTTCATTCGTTTTACAAGCAAAGCTGTGAGTTGACTCGGGATATTTTGGAATTATGTGGAAATGAACATGAAAAACGGTTTGTCCGGCTTGGGAGCCGTTATTTTGTATTATGTTGTAGCTACTTGCTCCTGTTATTTCTATTATGGATTTAGATATGATGGATAGAGCTTTTCCAAGCTCCGAAGAAGACTTAGGAGACAGTTCGTGCAGGAATCTAGCTGGTTCCTTGGGAATAACAAGAACGTGCCCGCGAGATACGGGGTTGATGTCTAAAAAGGAGTACACATAGTCATTCTCAAAGACCTTGAAGCAGGGAAATTCCCCCTCTATTATTCTAGTGAATATGGATTTTTCATCGGTCATTCTTCTTCCTCGTTAGAGGATATCAACTTTGCAAGAGAAAGTAATCCTTCCAAATGAAGAGCTGTGACTAACTCTGTGTTCATTCGTCTCGATGGATCCGTTACTCTCATTCCAAGACTCGATATTTCGTTGATGCTGGCATGCGCCACCGCCATTGAGGCTTGGTCCCCGCTTCCATCGATTATCCTCATTGCAGAGGACAGTGCCTTGACCACGTGCCCTACTGGGCTTCCTTCAGAAGAGAACATATGGTCAATCTTCTTTTGGGATGAGGATACTGCTTGCTGAATCGATTCATGTCCCCCGAATTGGGATTTGTTCGACCATTCTGCGGCGTGCTTTCCTGCAACCATGCCTGTGACTACTTCCTCCATGATTAGGTTCCCCGGCAGAGGGGTTGTTCCGTGCATTCCAGTGTATGCTGAACGACCGGCGGCATATAGGCCAGTGTACCACATTTTACCAGAGTCAAATATTGCTCTACAATGATCATCGACTGGTATTCCGCCCGTAGTCGATACAATCATCGGTGAGAGGGGCAGAACGTCGTTCCTGACATCTAGTCCGGTCCTATCGAGTACCTTTGATTCGGTATTCTCAAACCACCCTTCTGCTGATTTCTCCATGGAGCGCATATCGAGAACACATAGTTCTCCCCCTATTACCTCAACAGGACTGGCATCTTCTCCAGTTTCTTTCCTAATTCTTCCTCCAGAGCCGAGAATGTCCATGGGCAGGATCATTCCCGTACCTGCTATGGTAAGGGCATGCATTGGAACGTTTGCCATTCCTTTGAGGCGTATTCCCGCCGCATTGGAAATTGCAAGCCCGTTTCCTGAACCAAGGGAAGGCGTATTCCATATTCCCTGATAACCCTGTGACGCTACTATGATTGTCTTGGCCTGAATTGGGATTAACTCTCCTGATTCTATATCCAATGCAACAATTCCCCTGGCTTGGTTGTTATCCATAACTAGGGCCACGGGAAGTAGGTCAGACTTTCTGTTTATTCCTCTCTTCATTGTCTGTTCTTCGAGAGTTCTAGTTACTTCTCTAACGGTGCTGTCTCCGCATCCGGCTACTCTTGGGAACGAATGGCCCGAAATGTCTGCCATGTGAGGAAGGCCGTCTTTTGATCTCCTCAGAACCAGTCCCCATCTCTCTAGCTCGGATAAAGCCTCTACGGCTAAGCCACAGATACGTGCTACAGCTTCCTTGTCGGTATGATCACCACCTGCTGAAATGGTATCTTCTATGTGAGCAGAGGGGGACGTTTCATTCAGTGAGGCAGAGAAGCCAGAGATAGGTGGGAAGCCAGAAGCAACACCTACTGAAGAGCCGCTTACCAAAAGAGGCCTTGCTCCTGTGTCTGAAGCCGCGATAGCGGCTCTAAGGGCGGCCGGGCCTTCTCCGAGTACTAAGACGTCCCACGACTCCATCACTATCGATACTCGCCAACAGGGGAGGTATCATGAACGTGACGCTCCCAGCTCATGGCCTAAATCTGCCTGTCACTGAGTGGTATTGCTATTCTTCTTACTGCTTCGGACGCCTCAGTCATTCGAACTGCGGCACTCTCGGGATTCACCCCTGTTGTGAGAGATGTCTGGACTACCATCGAGGATAGTGTCTCTCCCGACTCACCCTTCAGTGTAACTTGTACGGGGTGGGGGCCTGATTCTGAGTCTGGCCAAGCTATCCCTATCCACAGGACTACAGCTCTTTCCAACATTGTAACTAATTTGCTGATTTTGTCTACCTGATCGCCCGATCTCATGCTGGGATGGGGAGTTGTGGGAGCGCTTAATCTAAGGCTCTGATAAGCCGGCTCCCCCTTTGCTACAATTATGTCAAGCTCAACTGTTCTGGCTTGTCCTGTGTGATTGTGAAGCATGACAAAAAGCTCACCTTGGCCTTCGGAGCATCTAGGTGGGAGGTCTAGATCCAGTCTCCATTTTTCGAAATCTTCTCCTTGCGGCCCAGCAACGGAGTCATGTAGGCGATCTAAGAGTCTGAATAGCCCGGGCTCCCATGCCCGCGTGTGAGCAAGGAGCTTACTTAGAGAGGAGGCGTTGAATTTATTCGAGCTATCAAAAAGAGAGTCAGTGGCTGCGATTTTGAAGACTGTCTTTACCTCTGTGATGAGTCTGTTCCTATCTATTATTCCTCTCTGTTCCCAGTGGATGGACTGTAGAACGTGCTCTACTGCCGTTCGGGGGGTTTGGCCAGTCCTGACGCTGAACTCCAGAGAGTCCATCCATTCATCCCACAGATCACTGGTCTCGGGATCTAAATGGGCCTTCAGGGAGTCGGTAAGGACTGATTTCAATATACTGTCATGCAGGGTTGGTGCATGAAGGGAGAGGAGTGTGAAATCGTTAGATCTCATTGGCATACTTCCCTCCAGCCTTAGGGAATTTAGGATGCATACCGTCCCAAAGAAAGCACCAGAGGCCATTAGAGAAGGTGCGAGAACAGTACCTGGGTTTAGTCTGAGGACTACATAGAGCGAGCATGCCCCAAGAATAGCTGATATCAGCCTAAGTCTCTCTCGGATCACCCTGTCCCTCAATGTGCTTATTATCCTCTCAGAACCAGGATAGGATCCTTTTGACTTATGTCCTTCTACAGTGAGTGAAAGTCTATCTCTGGCAACCATAGAAGAGAACCAAGAAGCCATATTTGTAGGGATATAAAGTATTGATATTATTGTGAAAAGTCCGATGCTAACCTCGATTGAGGAATACTCCCATCCAACGAGAAGAACCGCGCAGGATACGGTTGCCATTGCCGGCAATGTTAATCTGATTTCTGAAGTAGTACGGATAGAGGATAGCCATGTCCAAAATCTTCTCCCTGCATCTCTTCTGGCTATCATCCTTGATAGGGCTCGCTCATTCTTCGCTCCGAACCCACTCTCTTCCCCGTAGGGAGTAGGTAAGGGGGACAGCGGGCCTTCCATGTGTGAGCGTACGGCACATGGTGCTTCATGGCATCGGAGGATAGGGGCCCAAAGGGCTGTTTTTCTTCGCTAGACTTCTTGAGGGGTAGGCTTTGCGGGAGACGGGCGTGTAGCATAGCCTGGATAATGCACTGGCCTCCTAAGCCAGGGACCGCGGGTTCGAATCCTGCCGCGCCCGCCATCTGAGTTCCTGTATTTCATCAGGTGAATGCTAGGCCGTATAACTCCCCTGCCTCGGCTGTTCTGTGCAGGAATTTCTCCAACGGAACGCGGGCATGCATAGATTTCTTCAGGCTAGTATCACATTCTGCGAGAGCCTCCAGAAGATTGTCTCTCAGTGGATCCGGGATGGATAGTCTCCTGCCCACTAATACTCCGTGCAACTGTTGAACGACATCATCAGCATCTAATCCGTGTTCATTCATTAGACGATCTATCTCTGCTAGAGCGCCGACAAGTGTTCTCTTCCTCCTTCCTGCCTTATTTTCCCATTTCCACTCAACAACTCTGCCTCTGAGTGCTAGCTCAACAAGGTATCTGCCGGCCTGGAGAGTTGTTGCCTGGACCAGTCTATGGACAGCCGATCTATCGACTCCAAGCCCCCTGGAATCGAGCATTTCCAAAGTGAATATTGCCTTTCTCAGGTTTCCATCGCAAATGTAGGCAATGTCTTCGATGACTTCGCGTGTAACGTTGGAGTTAGATTTCTCGGACAGAGATGATAGTGTAAGTATGATTTGTTCTCTATCTGTAGCAGGAATCCTAATCATCCTACTTCTAGATCTTAGGGCGTCAATAATGCGAGAAGGGGCCCTTGCCACTAGTATGAACCTTGAGGCATTACCAACCTTCTCCATCATCCTACGTAAGTAGGCCTGCCTGATTGAGCCAAGATGATCTGCATCTTCCAGAACTATTAGCCTGCTTACTGGGATAGTACCTGGTTCAGATTTAGTCTCAAAGCCCGCCGGCGCCTTATCCCCGTCGGATGGAGTAGCCATCCCTCTATCGAATGCGTCGAGGCTTGTTCTGCCGGCCAGAGTATCTGTTGATCCCCCTGGCCTTAGGAAGTTCTCAAACTTTGACATTGCTCCTGACTGTCTAGCAAGATCCCTGCATTGTAGAACATGGGTAGTAGCTTTCCATCCCGGGCCAAGGATTTGGCGGGCAACTAACTTCCATGAGGCCGTCTTACCCACCCCCGGAGGACCTGTCAGAAGCAGGTGGGGGGGATCGGCAGTTGCGGACGATGCAGAAAGCGCGTCAATGATTCTTTTTGGTACGGCTAGGTCATCGAAAGTCCTCGGCGAGAATAGCTCCAACCAACTGGGCACAGTTATCGGTGGAAGAGCCGGGTCTTGAATTAAGCGCTGAGCTGGTTCATGGAGAATATCTAGAAAGTTCGGGCTCTATATGGCCTTCATTTTCTTGATTGGCCTACCTTGGTTTCTGGGCTTAGCAAATACCCTGTATCCACACTTGTGGCACGACTTTCCAGTTGCACCTGCCTCGATCCATGTCAAATGTCCACACCTTAGGCACTTGTACCTGATTTCTAGCGGATCCATTTTCGAGTCACAATGATTGCACTGTGGCGGTTCTGATGGGTTCCAGGACCTTCTGTCAGTGCGATTGCACTTCCGACACTTGTGATTCACAAGGTACTCTGTCTCCGGCGCCATTGACCGCCCGACTTTAATGTCCTTCTTCAACCTGTCCTATATCTCCAAAACCGCTTCTAGCCCTTTCACAGACTTCTACGAAGTTCTGGAACATGACTCGTCCGTACTCGGAGTCATTCACTTCTGGATGGAACTGGAGTCCGAATCTATCGCCAGCGGAGTTCTCCATAGCCTGAACCTCACAAGATTCGCTTCTGGCTGTTATCGAGAATTCATCGGGGACCTCGATGACCTCGTCATTGTGGCTCTCCCAAACCGTCTGCCTGTCTGGAGTGCCCGCGAATATGGCACCTCCGTCTCCGATAAGAGAGATGGTGGCGGCACCGAATTCTGGTTTTGGGGCCTCGCCTGACTTTCCACCGTAATGTCCAGCCATGAACTGATGCCCCGCGCATATTCCAAGAATCGGGACATCCAGGGAGAGGTATTCTCCGCATTTACCGAGTTGTCCGGTAAGCCCCACTCTCGCGGCTCCTCCGGAGAGTATCAGTCCGTCGACATTTCGCAAATCTGAAAGTGGGGTATCATTGGGCACAATCTTTGTATCTACTCCCAGATACCTGAGCATTCTCCATTCCCTGTGGGTCCACTGACCGCCATTATCTATGACGTCAATGACCAGTTTCAGTTCCCCCATACCCCTCCAAGAGGCAGGAGGATGATGAACAATACCCTCTCAAAGGTTGAAAAAGAGAACCCGTGTCGTGTAGTCCCAAGCCCCGATGGTGTAGTGGCCTATCATGCAGCCCTGTCGAGGCTGCGACCCGGGTTCAAATCCCGGTCGGGGCGCCACTCATCCCCCCGAACTATCTTCCCACCAGTTGGGTTCCTGTTCAGAATCTGGTTCTGAGACTAATTTTGGTTCATTCTGGTGTCTCCAACAGTGTTCAGTTGATCTGAATGTAAGCGCGTTGCATCCTTGAACGGCACATTTGAGAAGTTGGTTTGACCGTCTTTGGACAGGGATAGTTATTTTCTTGGTTTGCTTCTGGGTTGGGGTGTTAATTTTGGTGGGGGGCTTTGATGAAGCGCCCGTTCCTCCAAAAAGGGCAAACAAAAGGGCCGCGCAGAAGAGTTCCACTAGTAATTGACCAAGAACCACGATTTATCATTGACCTTACAAAGATAAGTTTGTCTACGGCGCAGGGCGTATCAACGCCTCGAACGAGCATAATCTGAGTGATGAGCTGTAGTCTCGCTTGATTTTGAGTGTAGGCTCAGGGGTACCCTTTAGCCTAGGAGGTAGTGCCTTTCGTATCACTTCATTCACATCATCAATCTCCGACTCGGCGGCGATAACCCTGCCTCTAATCATGGACGTCCCAGTCCTGTCGAGAAGTGGAACCAGAGTAGGGAGAAGCTCAACTGTTCTGTGTGGAAGGTTGACCAAGAGAAGATCCCATGCCCCTGAAATTGAGGGGTCCTCATGCAACTTGGTAGCATCGGCGACACCGACTATCCGGTCTTCATGTAACATCGATATCTTTTCTGCTTCGGTTGGGTAGTCTCTTCGGTCCCACCGACGCAGATTATCCAATAGAAGCTCTACAGCGTCTGGATTGAGATCTGATGCTAACATCCGCCCAACGAGGTCATTTTCTCCTAGTAGCGTTGCTAAAGCGGGGCCGACCCCACAAAACGGATCGCATACGCGAAGAGGGCGTCCAAGCATTGAGCGTAGCCTCTTAGCTAGCCTGAGTGTCTCCAGTCTCTCGGTCTGCAACTTGGTTGAGAAGTACGCCCGTCTGGGATCACAGAGAATGGACTTGCCAGACTCTTTGACCAAAACTCTGGTATCACACATTTCATCTGATAAGTCTCCAGTGATTATCTCTGAGTCCTGCCTTAATGCGATAGGAGATAGGTCCCTGATTCTTAGTTCTCCTTGTACTCCTCTATCTTCCATTACCATCCTTATTTTTGGATGGGAGGCCATCTTTGAAATTGCTATTTCTTCCTTGTAATCAGAAACTTCTTCGTTAATTCTAACTACCATTATATCTCCAATAAACTCGTGATTGGAGGGCCAACTCTCTCCATACTGTCTGATGGTGTCCTCACCGATAATTTCTGAGAGGTGTTTCCACCAACTATCATTTGGTCTTTCATCAATTTTTCCTTCGTGGATGACCTCCTCGAATTCGCTGAAATCTCTAGGTAGGTTATGTGGTGCACTCTCTGATAGTGGAATTAGTCGGTGTTTACCGTCACTATCTGGGCAAATCATCATGCCGTTGTTTAGCATGTCAATGTCTTTCAGTAGGACGATTACGTCCTGTACAGACTTGTTTGGTACCCTCAGATGCCGCATCACGTTCATCATGGGCAACGGGTCAGCCCGCTTCACGATGACGGCTGTATTGGAGGGCCCGGGGCTCTGGTTAATTGGATTGGGGCCTGGTGATTTGCGTCATATGACATCGTTTGCATTGAGTGTAGCTGAAGCCTGCGATAAGAGGTATCTTGAGGGGTATACTGCTATTCTACCTGATGACCAAGAAGAGAAATTAGGAGATTTGGTAGGGGATTGGAGTAGGGTTATGAGAGAGGATATCGAGAACCCTATTGAGATAATTCGACAGGCAAAGAATGTCATGGTTGGAATCATGGTAGTGGGAGACCCGATGCAGGCTACTACCCATATCGACCTGAAGATTAGATGTCGGGAGTCGGGCGTCCCCTTCCACGTCGTTCCCGGACTCTCAGCAACTAGTTTGGCTGTGTCTCTATCAGGTATGCAGTCGTATCGATTTGGTAGACAGGTAACTATCCCCTTCCCCTATGGAGACTACCTACCTACTTCTCCCCTGGAAATGATTCTGAAGAATTACTCCAACAACCTCCATACTCTTGTTCTGCTAGATCTAGATCCTACGGGAATGGGTTCAGCACCTCCTGAGCCAATGGTCCCAAAGCAGGCTTATGAGATCCTAAAGGCCATGGCCGAAAGATATGGGGAATATGAGGAGGAGGGAAATGAGTCCCTGTCTTCTTCTATTTCTGACTGGAATGTAATATTGCTGAGCGATATCGGCACAAGCGGGCAAAGAGTTGTTTCTGGGAGCCTTTCTGGCATATCAGAATTTGCAGGAGGCATGATCCATTGTCTAATCCTTCCGACAGAATTCAGTGGCATGGAGAAAGAGATTTTTGAGAGTCTAAAGGCGGATATGTGAATTGCTAGAAGGTGTTCCGGCGATAAGGGAGATGATGAGAGATGGCGAAACCACCAGCCGAAGTTAGGTTTCCCGGAGACCGTAACAGGAGGAAAAAGGTTAGAGTTAGAGGGATTAAACGGGCCTCTAAAGAAATTCAGAGGAGGCTGGAAATTAACTTAGACGGACTATTGGACGACCCAGAATCATTTGTACCTGAAATAACAGGAGAGTTAGGAAAAATTTCATTCTTCGGTCACAAAGACAAGATGGCTATGACACTGAAAGAGATCGAGATTGTAGCCACCAAGAGAAATGATCATCGATGGCTCAAGAAGAGAATGGTCAAGAAGGGCGGAGACGAGGTCTGTAGGGCGCTTGCAGGGAGCCTCCTTGCTGCAGGCGAGGATGATCTGTCTACGGTTTCGGTTTTCAAACACCCTCTTTACGGTACCTCGAGTTACCTGAGGAGGGGAAATGGGAAACAGAGCCATCTTGCTGGAATCCAAAATTTTAATCATCCACGGCTGAGACTCCTCGTGTGGGATGGACACGCTAAGGCCGGACAGTACTTCTTCTCTTGGGAAGGCGGTTTTGTTTGCTCCTGCTCGTCTCCAGATGCCCCTCCTGAGTGGATCAGATGGGTACTTGACAAGTCTTCAGTCGAACTAAGTGGAAAGGACGTGCGATGGACCTCCGGGCTTTCAGAAGAAGTCGTTGAAAACGGGGAGTTTAGTGAGAGTGGTTGGTTACGACTAACATTCCAGGACAACACCAAGGTGGGCATTTCTCCAGCTTCACTGGCCAAGACAGACGAGCCTTTTGCTCAGAGTCTTGCTATTTCGATGATGCCACCCAATAAGCTTGGGTCAGTTTGTGAGGCAGAGTGGATGTGGAGGCCAAGGGGATGGCCCAAAGGAAGAGATTTACCGGACGAGGGAATCGAAAGACTTGGAGAGGTCTTGGATTCTTGGTTGAGGATGTCCTTGGATGACGCAAGGTTATCTGAATCTTGTAGAGCCAGTATCCTGAACTCGATTGAGGAGGGGTATGTGGTAGGAAACTCGTGGTTTGACGTGGATGATAGAGTGGGTTTTCTCGACTGTCTATCTGGAACGGACGATGAGAAGAACGCTATTTCGGTTATACTCGATTCTCTGAAGGGAGGAATACATGTCAGAACTGACGGGGTTGTATTGGACTTGGAGTCCGATGTAGTGAGGATGGAGGAGGGCTCTTGTCACCCTAACCTGGTATCACTGTGGCCAAAGTATGGAAAGACCGTGCTACAGGGGCTGTATGGACTTAGCGATGAGGACTCTGTGGAGATACTTGAGAGACAATCAAGGAGGAAACAGGGGTTTGGGGCATTCCTCAGAGAGCTTGGGGAGTCATTGGATACAGAGATGAGGCTCAAAAGGCTGCCTTGGGAAAACGAGAAGCTCCCTACTCCTCTCAGAATGGCCGATAGATTGGTCAGAAAGGCAGTGGGAGATGGGGTCTCCTCCACTGTATCTCTAGCAAGGAAGGGAAAAGGACTCGACTCCTCTATGGGTTGGGCTTGGTTGGTGGTTCACAACAGGACCGAGTCAGACGCGTGGAGGTTCGATGAGACCACCAGAGACAAGGGAGGAGACTGGGTTCCGGCACTGCAGGCACTCTGGGATGCCGCAGAAGATCTGCTTCTGAATGACATCGAGGAAGCAGAGGAAGACTACACCAACGCTATGAAGTGGTTAGCTGAGTCTAGTGGGGTCACCGAGTTCCGTTGAAGCAATGGAAAGCCAACTATGAATAGTCTCTTTATAGGTCAAACTTATTATCATGTGGGTCGACCATCGTATATGTCAAGAAATCTGACACCGATAATGCTTGTAATTGGACCGTTGATGCTGGTAGGGGCCTTCTTTAGCTGGCCCCTCGAGAACGAAGTTGGGATGGAGGCTGTTGAGCTTCTGAGGGATGACGCATCAATTGTCCTAGCCGCGGTTGGGGTTCTGGGAATGTCCCTGATGTTCGGTGGACTACATTTGCTCTCAATGGATATGAAGAAGGGCGCTGACAGGATGTCGACCCAGCTACTCAACATGGCCGATCTGTTCATCTTCGGGACATTCGGCCTTTTCCTTACTGGATTAGGTGCCCAAACAGCAGTAATCCTACTCACCAATGACACTACCGCGGTGTACGAAGACCAGGCTACTAGGGAAGCTGTGGCACTGATGGTATTCAATGCTGGAAATGGGCTCTGGGCCCTTACACCCGTAGCATGGGGGCTCGCGATGATCAGCATGGGACTGGCTCACGTCGGCCTAAAAGTACCAGAGGGATTGTCGGAGGGCGCATTCTTCATGCTCATGCCCGTGGGCTTTGCGAATACGCTTCTTCCCCTGATACAAGATGCTGAACAGGCTGAGTTCCAAATCGTGTTTCCACTCACCATGGTGCTTTATATCGTCCTTGGCGGATTGATGCTTAGTGGCAAAATTGACGAGCCTGGAACTGAATAAGGTAACTTAGTGTGGCAAAGCTATCCATATCGCCACTGCGAAGAGCGATAGCGCCATG
>CAXHFZ010000016.1:0-12784 GCA_964016325.1 uncultured Candidatus Poseidoniales archaeon
TCGATATGGTAAAAGATGTTGACCTCAAGGAGTTGAAGACGACAATTAGGCTAGTTTCTAGATTCCTAGGAGCCCATCACATCACTGGACCCGAAGAATATTTCGAGAGGTTTCATTCTGATCTCGGGATGAAGCCTGAGACCCTTGGAAGAGTAAGAAAAATGTGGGATGCGGTGAAAGATGATCTCTCATGGCAAGGTAAGAAACCATCAGGTATCGCAGGCGTGATAATTTACAGAGCATCGCAAGATAGTGACTCTCCAAGAACTCAGAGCGAGGTGTGCAAGGTCTCAGGAATCAGCGAAGTAACCCTAAGAGGCCTCCTGAAAATATTGAACCAGAAACTCTCTGAAAAATCGTTTCAGTGAAAAAACGATTCTATATATGCTCACCGATGGATGTGAATTCATGAGTGTGTCAATGGGTGATGATAACCTTTGGGAAAAACTGGAGAGGCAACTTGAGTCTTGGGACTTTCCAATAATCCCTACAGAAGCGTGATTTTCTCAGAGGTGGATTTTGTGGGTTCGTATCTTATAGTGGGCGGGAGTAGCGATATTGGCCTAATTCTCTGTAAGAAACTAATAGATGACGGAAACTCTGTGACAGTGATTGGAAGAGATTCTTCAAGGATGAGTCACATAAAGGATCTGGGTGCCAGGGTTTTCATCGGAGACGCTACAGACGAGGTATTCGTTTCAGAAGTAGTAACTAGCTTTTCCAGCGAAGGAGATGGGAAAATTGACGGTGTCGCACACTTGGTCGGTTCACTACTAATCAGGCCCCCTCATGCACTAAGCGCTGAGGCATTCTATGAGGTAATCAATACCAATCTAACGTCTGCATTCGTGGTCCTCTCGAAGGCATGCAAGTACATGTTGCGCAACGGTGGTGGCAGAATAGTGTTCACCTCGAGCGTTGCAGCCAGTGTCGGACTAGTCAATCATGAGGCCATCTCAGCTGCGAAGGGAGGGATTGAGTCGATGGCCAGATCTGCCGCTGCCACGTACAGTAAGAGAGGGATACGGGTCAATGTAGTAGCCCCGGGCCTAACAGACACAAGAATGGCACAACCCATAACAAAATCTGAAACCTCCAAGGAAGCTGCAGTGAGTAAAATACCACTGAACAGAATCAATCTACCCGGAGAGGTTTCTGATGCTATTCTGTGGTTATTGACTAATGCCCCTGATAATATCACTGGACAAGTTTTGCACCTAGATGGCGGGATGTCTCAAGTTAGGGGATAGAATGAACTGGCAGAACGCAATAAGAGCCGATAAGCTCGGAGAAGGGAAGAGCAAGATGGTCGCTATTGGGTCGAAAATACTCATGATTGTGAATATGGAAGGTAATTTCCACGCCACAGAGGGACTATGTAAACACATGAAATGGCCCTTGTCATGGGGAGGCAAAATCAAGGATGGATGTGTAACATGCCCTCTTCACCAAACCACTCACTGCATATCAGATGGGAGTCTGATCGAATGGGCGCCATTTCCTCTCTTTCCACCTTATGGGAGGCTTGTGGGATCTATGGTTTCCAAGAAGGACCTCGGAATTTTCGAGACACGCTTGGAAGATGGTTTTGTTCAGGTCCTAATCTGATCTCACAAATCTGTCCTGAACTAGTAATCCTGAATAGTGTTCACAAATTGGGTGGGGTGTTGGCATGATAGATGGAGTTCTAATTGATGATGAGGACAGCACCTCCTACGCCCCGGTTGAGGAAACCGGAATCAAGCCGGTAGCTCCCTCGAAATGGAAAATATGGCTGTCGGCATCTGGATTGGTTGCGCTAATGGTCATGGTCTCCTTGCAAGGGTGGATCATTGACGATGTCGTTGATGATATCAAAAAGGAATTGGGCATCTATGAGAGAGTTCCTGTATGGGAAAGGTCAGAGTGGCCTTACCTGACCAGCTACTCAAATGGTTATGTGATGGAATTCGGACAGTATGACATACTGGAGACTGAAAACGAGTGGAACTCCACACATCATTTTGTGGAGTTTCAACTGCCCCTTAGTGAAGGCGGGTCAGCACCCAATGGCTTGGTGAGCTTGGCGGTTTGGCTACCAGATGTCCCAGAAGGAGTTTCAGTTCCAATCATAGCGGAATTCGGGCCCTACTTTGACGAAGTAAGTGTCGAGACCCCGTCAATTGAAGTCCCCGGAACGTGGTTAGGTCAGATGATAATTGACCAACTCCTACCTCATGGCTACGGATTCGCACAGGTCTCGGTTATGGGCACTGGTCGTTCTAATCACTGCATGGACCTAATGGGAAATGCCGAGCAACTGGGCGTGGATGCGGCTGTGACATGGCTGGGGACACAAGATTGGAGTAATGGCAAAGTAGCGATGATAGGAAAGTCCTACGATGGCTCCACACCATGGCAGGCGGCGACATTTGGAAATGAGCATCTAGCAACGATAGTCCCCATTTCTGGCCTAATCGGGGTGATGGAGCTGATGTGGAAAAATGGAAGTAGCGAAGCTAGAGCTGCGATTATGCATAATGGCGTCTACGGCTCCTATGGTATCGATGGCGATGACGGGGACTTAGGAAATATGTGTCCGGACTACATAATCGGACCGGGTACTGGGATCTCGGCCTACATTTGGGGAAGCGAGTTTGCTGGTACCTACTGGGAGGAGAGGTACTTCCTCGATAGGGTGCTTCAGAATTATCAGGGATCGGTATACCTGATTCAGGGGATGCATGACTGGAACGTTGACCCACACATGGCAATACCAGTTATCAATCAACTGAAGGATGTCGGCATAGAGTCCAAGGGCCTATTTGGGCAATGGGACCACGATTACCCCGACAGGCCCGACTATCACTTTGACCGCTCCGGGGATGGCAGGGGGAGAGAGGCATACCCTGAGATGGTTCGGTTTGACTGGATGCAGGACCTCCTAGAATGGTTTGATTGGTACCTGAAGGGCATAGGTGAACAACCTGGATTATTCGTGGAAATCCAGTCAAACCAAGGTCAGTGGAGAATAGAGGACAGGTACCCTCCGGACGGAATGGAGGAAATGTCTCTTGACCTTGGAGGAGCTCTATCCAACATTGCAGGAGGAACTACCAATATTCTGCCAAACGGTAATTTTGGGCCTGTTTATGAGAGTTCGCCGCTTATTGATGACATATGGATTTCTGGCCTTCCTAGACTACATATCGATGTATCAACGTCTACCTTGGGAGGGCAGATATACGCCCTCCTGGAAGATTGCTCTGAGGTGGGGGACTGTATTCACATTGGGCACGCCATTATGGATTTGAGATACCATGAGGGCGGATCTGATGAGCAGACTTGGATACCCATTCTAGAGACAATCAATGCTAAGATGGAGTTCTTCGCCATGGATGTTCAAATAGAGGCTGGACATACCATCAGGCTATCTCTTGCAAGTACGGGAGAAGACTATCTTCCTGCCTCAACTAGCTCCGTTGTAACGGTTCAAGAGGGACTTGGATCTAACCTAATACTGGACATAATAGACAGTGATTCCAAACTTCTTTTCGACCCGCCCGCTTGCACTCATGTGGTTTGTGAAGAGTGGTTGAATCAGACCTCTATCTAGCATGGTTAGAAGTTTGACAATGACACAAAATATTCGACGCATAAATACTAAGAACATCGGACATATATCTACAAAAGGGATAATGTTCAGATGCGCCTCATTTTTTGCAGGAGTCGGGGGAATAGATCTCGGTTTTGGTCGGGCTGGTTTTGATGTAGTCTACGCCAACGAAATCTGCGAAAAGGCATCTCTTACCTTCAATCAAAATCACGAGATTGAATTGGACACCAGAGATATTAGGGACGTTCCATCCACTGAAATACCCGATTTCGATGTTATGTTAGCTGGCTTCCCCTGCCAGGCGTTTTCAGTTGCAGGATACAGGCAGGGATTTGAAGACGAAAAAGGAAGGGGGAACCTGTATTTTGAGTTAGAGAGAATCATGAAAGACAAGCGCCCCTCAATTGTTTTCTTAGAAAATGTGAAAAATCTGGTTGGCCATGACAATGGAAGGACGTTTAGTATAATCCGCAACTCGATGCAGAGTCTAGGGTACAAAATACACCACAAGGTGATGAATGCATGTGATTATGGGGGAATCCCCCAAAACAGAGAGAGAATCTACGTTATAGGTTTCTTGGATGGCGGTATATCGCATTCTTTCAAATTTCCTGATAAGGTTCGGCTGGAGACCACCATCGGTGATATCCTCGATTTTGGAGAAAGGGTCGATGATCGATACTACTATGGGGAGGATGCTTACATGTATGAAGAGCTCAAGAGGAATATGATCTCAATTGAAACGGTCTATCAGTGGAGAAGAAAGTATGTTCGTGAAAACAAAAGCAATCTATGCCCAACATTGACGGCGAACATGGGAACTGGTGGCCACAATGTTCCTTTAATTAAATCCCGATATGGGTTCAGGAAATTAACGCCCAAAGAGTGCTTTATGATACAAGGATTCGGTCATACATTCATACTTCCTGAGAATGTCGCAGACTCTCATTTGTACAAACAAGCTGGCAACTCTGTTGTGGTCCCTGTCATTGAAAGGATTGCATTGGAAATCAAATCGGCCTATGGGTAAATCAATGGTGGACGCTGGGGGATTTGAACCCCCGGCCGCCTGGTTGCAAACCAGGCGCTCTTCCAAGCTGAGCTAAGCGCCCCTAAGCCTGCGGGAGGGCTAGGGGTTATTGAGGGCAACCGTTGAAATACAAATTTACGGTTTACTAGGGAAGACCATTGGAAGGAGGACAAAAATCCCCGCAATTGATGCTATTAGAGCGAATCTCAAGGGTGTCTGATCGGTTGGTTGACTTTGTAACTCTCCAACGCCCCCGATAGGTAGCACTTGGTCTGAGGAATGACTGTCCTCCGAAAATGAAACAACGAAACCTCGCTCCTCCGTTGTTCCGTTGAAATCAATCTGATGCATCATCGAAACATTGGAGGGCAACAGTCCGTTTGAAGGATCCAATAATAGCAGGTATGTAACTTCGCAGGAAGTGTCTAACTTTTCGCCGGTTTCATTCCGCTCGCAACCACTACTCAGCCAGGGAGTGACGATATCGTCAACTCCGTCGAATGCACCGTCCCCCTCCACATCCACGAGAATCCTGTGATTTGCATTTTCCCTTCCATCCACATTGTAGAAGAACAGCGAGTCAGAAGAGACGAGAATTCCAGGAGAGACGCCATTCGGAGTGATGCCATCCTCCTTCAGCAGGATTGTGTATTCCTTGGGCTCGTGAGCCGATACCGGTGACACCAACAACAGTGAAACCAGCATCATGGCTAACCCCGCGTTAGTGTTCATGACCCTGCGTGAGGGGGCGATGGCTTCAACATGACCTATGCCCTCCGAGTAACGTGAGCTCAGAAAGGATAGTGGCTGCGATTGGTCTGGCGGTCTGCTTGATAGTTGCAATTTTCGCCACAATGACGCTCTCAGATAGTGAAACCACAGATAGATCTCCAAATACCACGCTGATCGATCCCTTGATACAAACTGAGGACCATGATCACAGAAATGCCAGCCAGCATGTGATGTTCACAGATAATATAAGGCCCGTTAGCTACAATCCTCTTACTGCGCCTGGTAATGCGGAGATTCAGGTTGCGGATTCTCCGGATGGCAAAAAGTACGCGTACATCGCAGGATGGTCAGAGATGCATATCGTAGATGTCACGAACCCGGAGAATACGTCAGTAACAGGTGTGTACTACGATCCCAATACGCAGGTCTTGGATGTAAAGTACCTGGAGTACAATGCTAGGGAATATGTGATAGTTCAGAATCAGTTGGTTGACCCGGGAGCTGCTGATCCAAATGTTGGATCGTGGGAGGATCCCGCGCAAGTCACTGTAACATTAGTTGATGTAACGGACAAGAGTAATCCGAGTTGGGTCGATTCATGGTATGATGCCGATCATCCCAGCGGGCCTCACAACCTGTACACACACATGATCGACAACGAGTGGTATATCTTCGTAGCCAATCCCGATTACGAGCAGTGTGATGTCGGCCAAGGGGACGCATGCGGTGGAATTACAATCGCGCACCTTAATTTCGCTGGTTATGGCGATCTGCCACGAATAGTGAAGGTAGGAGAAGCCGAAGTGAGCTGGGAGTCTACCCTAGGTGGGTGGATATACATTCATGACATGACCGTCCAGACTTGGCCAGGTGAGGACTCAAATGATCCTCGTTTCGATAGGACTTTCGTTTACGGTGCATACTGGGAAGCAGGATTGAGAATTTTCGATGTTTCTGACGTCCCACACCCCGGAAACGATCTCGCTGAGTATCTGGCAATAGCGGCGGCATGTAGGGGTTCATTCGGAACTCAACTTGGTTGTAATTGGAGAGCTCCCGAAGTCGGCCAGTGGATGGAATTCGAGGATTTTGATGGTGACGGGGAAATTGACTGCGGTTGCACTAGTAATGAAAACGGAGGCAGGGCCTCGTATATCCACTATGCCGAGCCGATAGACGAGATGGTGGATGCTAGCCATTTGGGATACCCAATAGGAAAGCGTCACCTTACAATTGTAGCTACTGAGGTGCTCAGTACTACTGTAGGAACAGGGATGAGCTACCTTCTGGATACTACTGCTTACGAAATCAATAATGGGAATTTTAGATTCCTCCCTGAGTTAATCCATGGATGGGAGATACCATTCGCGATGGATCACCACATTCCCGAAGGAGAAGAATGGCTTCTCTTCAGCCCCCATAATGCGGACACACAGATTTTCCAAACCGGACTTCCAGGTCTTCCTGACAACAGTTTCGGTGGTGCATGGGATGGCAGAATTTACCTCAGTAGCTATCACGCCGGACTGTGGGTAATAGACATAGAGACTCTGATGTTTGAAGGTTTACAGAATGTCAACAAGACAGATGCACACACTTCCTCAACCATTGGCTACCATCTCCCTCATGGGGTGGACGGTACCCCTTTGGATAGCTCATTCTATGATTTCGGTTGGACACCGTTCCTGTGGGCAGCAGAATATCATGATGGCTACACATATCTCTCGTGTATCACAAGTGGCCTGTACATTGTCCAATTAGACATAGATTCACCATATGGAAATTAAACTTCGGCCCCTCTGGGGCCGGGCGGAAAGGGGGGAATTTGATAGAGTAGGTTTGTCCCGGAGGGGTATGAACTTCCGTCCGGTATGGCTACTAACCGCTCTGATGATACTCGCACCTCTATCCGGTTGCCTATCTTTTTCTGATGATTCCGGAGGTTCGGGGGATGGAAGCATGGATTGGATAGACCCAGTTACAGAAATAGAGGACGAAAATCATTCACACAGTGATTTGCTTGCTCACCGACTGGCCACTCAGAATGCAAAATTAATCGACTACCACAACCTAAATTGTGATGGTAACGTAAAGCCCCCGGCAGATCTGGACAATGTTGCGGGTAGGCCTTGTTTTGATGAGTTCAAGAATGTGGGACCGACTCCAGGGGATAACTCTGAAATCGCCATAGAAGGTAATTTCCTTGATGACTGTGAGATCTATGGAGATGGGACGGGTGGATGCTATGCCTACGTCTCTTCATACAACCAATTTGAAATTCTGGACATCAGCAAGCCAAATGAAATTAGACTATTGTCGACCTATTACGCAGAAATTGCCAGGATGATTGATATCAAAGTAACTTCTGACAACAACTGGGTACTGGTGAATCATGAGTTGACAAATTCTGAGTTGGATCCCATTCCCAATGACGATGATGCAAATAGCGGTGCGAACCGCCTGGACTTGATTTACGTCGGCGACAAGACCAGCCCCATCAAGGTCGCAGAGTGGGACAACCCCCCTGCTGGTTTTCATAATCAAGACCTTCATGTATACTGTGATTGGACCCCAGCGAACCCTACAGCTCTGTGGCAGGATGACTGCCATCTATTCCTATTCGGGGCCGACCCTTATCCAGAAATGGTAGAAGGGTCAAGTGGAACCTTCTACAAGGGCACCCAGATATTCTATGCTCTGATTGACTTTGAGGGCTTGAACCCTACGAATAACGAGGAGCAACAAAATGCCAGTAGAGAGATAATACGATGGGGAGGTTACACCCCCGAACCGCAGACGACCTGTGGAGGTTCTATATTCAATCACGATAACGTATTCTTCATCCACCCAATTACTAAGCAAAAGATGTTGGCAGTATCATACTGGGGCGCTGGACTGAGGTTCGTCGACGTTTCCGAACCACCCCAAATTGCGGATCCACTTGGAATTTCGTGGCCGCCAGAAACCGGACGATGGTTGGGCTGTGCTACTGATGACTCTGGGTGGTATGGCCCAGAGGGAGGTGGACATGCCAATATGGCACCCGAAGTATGGCTTGACGCAAACGATGGGAACGACAACATACACTATGCAGTTCCTCAGGATAATCTGATTTGCTCTGGAATTAGTGAGTATGACCCTGTAGAAACCTGGCCCGAACAATGCGGAATAGGGCCTTCCGATTCAACCTACGGTGTGAATTGGAGGCACTATACCTACATAGCTCCAGAATACGGCTCCAATGCCAATCATACCGGGTATATATGGACGATCGATACCACTGATCCTGCTCAACCCTTCCTAGTTTCCAAGTGGAAGCTACCGGGTGAAAGCACACTTCCCGACGGAACCACTCATCCTCATCACTACATCCCAGGAGGTTACATTTACAGCCCTCACAATGGGGACACAGGATTGAATGGGCATGTTTACTGGACTCACTACCATGCTGGAGTCTGGATAACTGACCATGGTCATATTTGGGATGAGTTAGTTTGGGAAAACGGATACCCAGAGCCAGAGAGAGGTTTTCAGGCCATCTCAGAATTAGCCCCTTCCCACACGCTTGGGTACTATCTTCCTGCAGGCCCAGATTGGATTGATGATCCAACTGGTACATTGGGCTATGATATGGCTGACTGCTGGGCATCATGTATGATACCTTTTGACTGGGGCCTACAGTATGATCCACGTGGTTTCGTATTTATCTCCGAGATGGTCTCAGGAGTATATGTTGTGCAGTTCGACGAGGATTATGATTCAAGATTTGATTATCCCCCTCTGTGGAAGGCGGAGGCTAGTGACGAATGAGATTAACTCTGAGGAGTCAATTATCAATAGCGGTGGTTTTTCTACTCCTAATCCCCGTTGCTTCGGCCCATGGAGCAAACTCATTCTCCTTCATAATGAGGAATGGTTCTCTGCAACCAGAGTCAGCTGAGGTTGTACAGAATGATACGCTTATCTTCTACAACGTGGTTGATTATGAGAGGAGTCTGGAAATAGACAAAGACGAAGATGGAGTAATGGACTATCAGTGTACTGCAACCGGCTTCAACTCTACTTCATCGGATGATGAATGCAGACTTTGGCTCGATCCTAGTAACTGGACTTCAGGAGAATATGAGCTAGATATAATTTCCAACGGAAGTCTTTGGAAGACCCTTAATTTCACGCTGATTGAGGATGTTCATAATGAATCTGGACCTCCTTCCGGTTATTCCTTTGGAGAAGTTGATGGCGCCCAAAATCAAGACGAGGAAGGAGGTGGCTCATCGAATGTGTTTTTACTGTTCGGAGTCATAGCAATTATTGGAGTTGGCATCATTGCGAGAAGGAAGGGGTAAAATGAATAGGCCATTAGGATTGATCTTGGCCATATCTATCCTGCTAGCAGGGTGCACGGGTGGCGTCGAAGAGGATGTCTTCTACGGCGAAGATATCAATCCACCGGTTCCAGTAACTGATTTTATCCTAACCGATGAAAATGGGGATTACTTCTCGCTCTCCGAGTATGAAGGAAAGGTGGTCGTGGTAACCTTCCTATTCACTAGGTGCCCTGATATCTGCCCCATTGTGAGTGCAAATCTAGATTATCTATCTGACATGCTCGGAGATGACTATGGGACTGAGGTGGAGATTCTAACGATAACAGTAGACCCATGGACGGACAACAGCTCCGTTTTGCACCAATATAGGGAACAAAGAGGATTACATTGGCCCCATCTAACTGGATCAGTGGAGGATCTTGAAGACATATGGCTGGAATTTGATGTCGGGTTACAGACATATGACACTGATACAGATGGGGATGGGGTATCGGATGGCTTCGATACCTGCCTGGAGACGCCCGAAGGAGAGGAAGTTGACAATAACGGATGCGGGTTGGAAACCCAACAACAGGAAGATGAAGATGTCACAGTCAAACATCATCCTCTGGATTACTGGGTTGATCACACCACGGGTACCATAATACTGGACAAGGAGCTAAGGCAGAGAGTGTGGTGGGGAGACACGGATTGGAATGTCGAGCTTGCGATAGAGGATATCAAGATCCTAATGGAAGAGGAGACTTGAGATGAGCTTCTTGAGAGTAGTGGTAGTGTCCATCATATTACTCTCATCTGGTTGTTTGGGACAGGGAGATGGGGATCTAGAGTTTCTCGGAATAGAATATAGGGACCCGCCTGCGGCTCCAAATTTCGTTCTTTTTGACCAAAATGGGGAAGTCTTTGAACTAAGTGATCATGGAGGGAAGGTGATTGTTGTTGCTTTCGTCTACACTGCCTGTCCAGATATATGCCTCATAATTTCTTCCAACTTAGATTATGTGGATAAGAATCTAGGAGGCAGTTCAGATGATGTGGTGTTAATCTCCGTTACGATTGACCCTGCCAGAGATACGATTTCACATCTTTCTGAGTGGACTGAGAATAGAGGATACGAATGGTATCACCTTACAGGTCCCGTATCCACACTCCAGCAAACATATCGATCATGGAATGTCATAATAGATAATGAGCACATTTCGGCAAGTGAGCCTCCAGAAAGTGGCCTTAACAGGCTTGTTTTACTTTATCCTGATAATTCCAGTTCGATTCTTGAACAGAGGGGGTTCGGGAAAAATGGTTCTGATTTCATTTCAGGTGCAACTCTGGCGTATAATATTACTAGCAATTTAGGAGATGGGCCCAATAGTTCCGGAACAATTGACGGATGGACATCTGATGAAGACTGGAATTGGGTCCTTCACTACTGGGACTCAGAAAGTGAAATCTGGGTAGAGTCCCAAGAGTCGAGCTCATCTATTATGATGGATAGCGAAACACACCTAGCATGGATTTCAAGCAACTCCAACACTAGCATGGCTCCCCCCGGCGAGGACTGTAATGGACATGGATGGATAATGGGCTCGGGAAGTACCGCCCACTGCATGTGCGATGACGGCTACGAGAGGGCTGATTCGGATTGGCTATCATGCAATATGATAGGGTCAATGGAAAATAATTCTACTGAGTCCCAAGACCCGCATCATGAGTCTCTTGGGGAGTATGAAGTGGGACATTCAACTACCACATTCATAGTAGGCAAGGAGATGCGAAAGAGAGTTGCCTATTCTGGAATATTCTGGGATGCAGATGAGTTCTTGCAAGATATAATCACTCTCGTTAATGAATGATTATTGTATTTTACCTCTTTTCTCTGAATCTCGCACTGTCCCAATTATATGCTACCTCTTACACTTAGGTATATGGCAGGGGATAATGGGGTGGCTAGATCGCTATTCTTATCGGCACTGATGATTACCAGCGTGATGACTGGCATACTGTTCTTTGGAATCGAGGAAGAGGGAGCGAATGGCTCTCCTAGTATTGATTCCGATGTACCTGATACTATACTGGTTGGCGAGATTGAAACTGTGAATATATCGATCTCAGATGAGGAAATGGGAAGCCTTTCTGTCTTGATCACCTTGAACGGGGAACTAGTGACTCAAACACCTAATTCAATGGGAGTAGTAACCCTTGACATCTCGTCCCTTGAAGTTGGCAGTCATGCTCTTCAGGTTATTGCAACCGATAGTCTTGGTCAGGAGACAACCTGGGCCAAAGCTTTCATCATTCATTATCCGGAAGAAAGTGAAGCTCAGCTGACAATCTCGCAGAGTGCTTTCGAAATTGAACAAGGTGGCAGCGCTCCGATTTCTGGGCATGTCATTCATGATGATATTTCGACGTGTGGATTGAGATGGAGCACCGCGGATATTGAAGAGTCCAGTCTAGGACTCCCAATCGGAGAAGATGGAGCATACGGATTGGAGCTTTCCAACATACAGGAAAATACTATTGTTTCACTGGAGGTCACATGCGGAACATGGGTTGAAACCTCCAATAAAAAGACCATTGCTATCACTGTAATGCTACCTGAGCCGGCGCCCGTGACTGGTTGTACTGATCCAGATGCCAACAACTATGACTCAGGTGCTGACGAGGATGACGGTTCCTGTGATTATGATGAGCCTTCTAGATTGAAGATACTAAGCCTCCATGGAGGAGGCGAAAGTTCCTCGGCTTTTGAATCGCAGCAGGGGATGCAAGATTTGATGGGGGCACTTCCGGAGTTTGAATTCGTTTTTGTACAATCTCCTGAAGACGGCAGTGTTTGGGTTCGTGATCCACCAGGGGGCAAAGAACAGGGTACCAATGATCCAAGCTGGGCAGATAGGTCGATAGATTTCCTAGATGAATTTGTCCAGAATAACGGCCCGTTTTATGGCCTTCTCGGATTTTCACAAGGGGCTGCTATGTCAGCGATTTATCTCGCGTACTCTGATGTTCATTTCGATAAAGTAATTTTGTTCAATGGTTATTTGGAAACGGGCCATAGAGGGCTAAATGATACTATAGAAAGTGAGTCTCCTTTCGATG
>CAXHFZ010000017.1:0-12565 GCA_964016325.1 uncultured Candidatus Poseidoniales archaeon
GACAGGAAAGCAGGTCTGAGACCTGCAAGGGTGGCGGCATCGGTACCTGGCCTTATGCAGCCATCATCAGAGACGGTACCGAATTCTGTTTGTATGGGCACGATCTCCTCTGAAAATGCCCCATTCTCTAACGCCTTGGAGGCCCTAGATTGGCTCTCGACGGCGAACTCTTCCTGTCTCTCCCTCGTGATACTATATTTGACAGCGAGGTTCTCAGCCGTTATTCCCATTGAGGTGAATGCTTCAGGATACTCGGAGCCAAGCCTAGGGTTGGGCATGGGATTGTATCCTGTCATTGGAATTCGTGTCATAGATTCTATTCCTCCTGCTATGAAGGCGTCCCCAGCACCCATGGAAATTCTACCCACGGCGTCGTGAATCGCTTGCATTGATGAGCCACAGAATCGATTGATTGTTACACCAGGCACTGTCTCTGGGAGATCCGTCAGGAAGGTTATCATCCTCGCTACGTTGAAACCCTGTTCTGCTTCTGGAAATGCTGTACCTACTATCAGGTCCTCAATTGTCATAGGGTCTATACCTGTTTCTTTGATCAGTCCATTAATCACCGTAGCGGCTATGTCATCTGGTCTGGTTCTGGCTAGCTCTCCCTTCTTTGCGGGGGTGAATGGAGACCTAGCATATCCGGCTATCACTGCGGGCATGGCAATACAAGGAAGGGCGGGATAATTAAAACTGAAGGTGATTTTTATTACACCGACTTTAATTTGATAAACCGTGTTTCTGTTTGAGCTGGGTGGGAGGGAATGTACATTCCTAGTATTTGATCTGGCATATCCATGGACTGGTCTATGCTATATTTTATTTCCTCAGTTCTTCCAGCTTGAGATGTATCGTTGTATTTCTTCGCCGTTGATAGACTCGATAGGCAGATCGAACGAAGTGTTCTCCAAACCTCCTCCGATTGATGATATAAATTCTCTATTTAATGGCCAGGGGGGACCTGTTATTTCTACTCCTGAGTTATTCACACGACCGACTGAGACCAACCTGCCCCCTGGAGCTAAAAGACTAGGGAGAACGGGCGCGGCCACGACTCTTACCTCCTCGGGTATCGCCTGAAGGATATGGACCTCAACGACTAGGTCCCACCTGTGCTGCCACTCCATTGGTAGCTTCAGAAGGTCCTCTACTCTCCACTCGATATCCAGACTACCATAGGTTTCAGAGGCCCATCTTATCGCGGTTGGAGAGATATCGAAAGCGGTTACTTTCCACCCCAGTTTGGACAGGTAGGCGGCGTCCTCCCCTAAGCCACATCCAACCACAAGTGCCCGTCCTTGAGGAGGCTTGCCCTCCAACCACTCGACAAGGAGGTGGTTCGGCTCCCCGTTTGACCATGGTATCATCTCCTCGTTTCCTTCCGACGATTTGTAGAGCTCCTCGAACCAGACTAGGGGGTCGCTTTTTGACTCGGCTTCTCTGGCCATCTCTAAAATCCTCGCTCTGAGGAGTTCGAGTTTGTCTTGGCTATATTCCTTCACTTTACCATCTCACATATGAGAGATTAAGGCATCTCCAAAACCAGAACAGGAGAGTAGAGTCGCGCCTTCCATGAGTCTCTCGAAGTCGTAGGTCACTGTTCTGGCTGAGATAGCCCCTTCCATGCCTTTGATAATCAAGTCAGCGGCATCATCCCATCCCATGTGTCTGAGCATCATCTCAGCGGAGAGAATCAGGCTCCCGGGGTTGACCTTGTCCTGGCCTGTATACTTGGGTGCGGTACCGTGAGTGGCCTCAAAAATAGCTATTCCTGTATCGTAGTTTATGTTCGCGCCTGGGGCTATTCCTATTCCTCCTACCTGCGCGGCGAGAGCGTCTGAGATGTAGTCCCCGTTCAGATTCATGGTAGCGAGGACCCCGTACTCACTAGGCCGTGTGAGAACCTGTTGCAACATTGCGTCCGCGATAACATCCTTGATAGTGATACTCCTGCCTGTTTTTGGGTTCTCTAGTCTGCACCATGGTCCTCCGTCTAGGAGCTCAGCGCCGAACTCGTCACGAGCTAGCTGATATCCCCAATCTCTGAAGCCCCCCTCTGTGAACTTCATGATGTTCCCCTTGTGGACCAGAGTTACAGAGTCTTTGTCATTTTCAATAGCGTACCTGATAGCGGCGCGAACTATCCTACTAGTTCCCTCTGAGCTGATAGGCTTGATTCCGATTCCCGAGGTTTCTGGAAATCTAATCTTTTCAACGCCCATCTCATCTTCAAGGAATCGAATTACCTTCTGGACCTCGGGAGTGCCTGCCTCCCATTCTATTCCAGCATATACGTCCTCGCTATTCTCTCTGAAGATTATCATATCTACTGCCCCTGGGTCCTTTACTGGACTTGGGGTCCCATCGAACCACCGTACAGGCCTGACACATGCAAATAGGTCTAATTTCTGACGTAATGCGACATTGAGGCTTCGGATCCCCCCTCCCACTGGTGTAGTAAGTGGTCCCTTGATTGAGACCAGCCCACTTCTCATGGCCTGAAGAGTTTCCTCCGGGAGCCATTCACCAGTCGTATCGTAGGCCTTCTGACCTGCTAACACCTCGGACCATTGTATCTCTCTCGATCCGCCATATGCCTTGGAGACCGCCCGATCTACAACTTTGATCATCACGGGGGTGATATCCACACCTATCCCGTCTCCTTCGATGTAGTGGATAATTGGTTTTTCGGGAACCTGCAAGTGACCTTCGAAGAGTTGGATGGTGGAGTCCTGCGTCATATTTCTCATATCTCCGACCACAGGGGTATTCATGAAGCCAACCCTTGAAGTGGGATGACTCTGAGTGGGGACCATGAACGGGGAAGTGCGATGGACAGATGAGGACGGTTATGTCGGTAAGACCTCCAAAGGCAAGGTATTCGGAATATACGGCGATTCAAGTCCCAGTCCGATGGAGATGGTCCTTCACTCCCATGCCGCCTGCTCGTTGATTGACGTGATAGACGGTTTGAAGGGTAGGTCAGATAATGTCGAGCACGCGACAGTAGAAATTGACTCTGTTAGATCGGATGAGAGACCACGAGTTTTCACATCTGTGAAAATGAAATACATAGTTAAGGGAGATGTTCCAGAGAAGCTGGTTCGAAGGCTTATCGAGCAGAGCCATGAGAAGTATTGTAGTGTCGGAATAATGATTACTCGATCTGGTGCAAGTCTGACTTGGACTTTAGAGATGGAATGATAGAAATAACAAGAACCCCTTTCCCCGTAATTAGAAAAATACTTCATCCATAACTTCTGGCTGGTTGTGTATACCAATCATTAAACACCCCCCATCCTGAAGACGGAATCCCTTGCGCCACGGGACGTGTATGCAGAGAGTTGAATAATGGGAGTTGAGAGAAGATGCAGCAGAAAGTCAAGAGTTCGAAAAATGAGAAAAATGCAGAGAAAGGCATGGTAATCGAACGACGTTTCACGTCCGCTGGTGAGGACCCTTTCGAGAAGTTTGATTGGATTGAGATGGATGTGGAGATCAGAAATCCTGACGGTTCGATGGCAGACTCGATTACTGGCGTGAGGCTACCGTCTGGCTACTCTGGTGTGCCGGGAAAGGTCCTAGCACAGAAGTATCTGAGGAAGGCGGGAGTGCCGATACATCTCAGAAAAGTACCGGAGGACGGAGTTCCAGTATGGCTACAGAGGAGCGAGCCTGATCATGAGAAGTTGGAATCAACCGATGCAGGAGAGAGATACACTGGTGAGAGAGATGGGAGGGAGCTCTTCCGAAGACTCGCCGGGACTTGGACATACTGGGGATGGAAGCATGGATACTTCGCTAGCGAAGCTGATGCTAGGTCGTACTTCGATGAGATGTGCTTCTTAGTGGCTAGTCAGAGATCAGCGCCCAATAGTCCTCAATGGTTCAATACTGGCCTTCATTGGGCATATGGAATTGAGGGTCCTGCTCAGGGTCACTCATACATCGACCCGATAACGGGTGAACTAGAGTACTCCGTCAATGCATACGAGCATCCCCAACCACATGCTTGCTTCATACAGTCTGTCGGGGATTCTCTGGTAGGAGGGAAGGATTCCATCATGGGCCTGTGGAATCGTGAGGCTCTGCTGTTCAAGTATGGTTCAGGTACCGGCTCTAACTTCTCCAAGATTAGAGGAGCGGGCGAGCCTCTTTCTGGAGGAGGGAGCTCTTCTGGCCTCCTCTCATTCCTGAAGATTGGAGACAGGGCTGCTGGTGCTATAAAATCTGGAGGAACCACACGAAGAGCTGCAAAGATGGTCACTCTAGATCTTGATCACCCAGATATCGAAGAGTACATTGACTGGAAGAGCAGTGAAGAGGAAAAGGTATCTGCCCTGGTGATTGGTAGTAATATTCTTCAGAAACATGCGAACTCCTTGATGGAGGCGATTTGGGATTCTGATAGTGATGCCGATAGGTTTGACCAGAGCAAAAATGCTAGTTTGAGGAAAGCCATGGTAAGGGCAATCAAAGACTCTGTTCCTCAGCCCCATATTCAAAGAGTAGTTGATCTCGCAAAGCAAGGTTGGAAGGGTGTCGATTTCGAAGTATTCGATACTGATTGGCAAGGAGAGGCTTACACGACCGTATCAGGTCAGAATAGTAACAACTCCGTGAGAGTGCCAAACTCATTTATGGATGCGGTCAAGAGTGGTGAAAGCTGGGATCTTCATTGGAGGACAGAGTTGGATAAGGCGGCAAAGGAAGGGAGGGGACCTGAGGCATGCAAAACTCTGGACGCTGGAGAGCTTTGGGATAAAATTGCATACACTGCGTGGGCTTGTGCGGATCCCGGTGTCCAATTTGATACAACCATAAACGAATGGCATACCTGCCCTGAGGCAGGGAGAATAAATGGTTCGAATCCCTGTTCAGAGTACATGTTCTTGGATGATACTGCCTGTAATCTAGCTAGTATCAACCTGCTGAAGTACTATGACTTGGATACCCATAAATTCCAGATTGAAGACTTCAAGCACAGCGTTAGGCTATGGACAGCTACGCTAGAGGTAAGCGTACTCATGGCTCAGTTCCCCTCTGAGAAAATCGCCAGAGGCTCGTATGACTACAGAACTCTGGGGCTTGGATACTGTAACATAGGCTCCTTACTGATGCACATGGGAATCCCCTATGATGATGAGCGCGGATATGCAATATGTGGAGCGTTGACATCGATAATGTGCGGGGAGTCGTACGCTACCAGTGCTGAGATAGCTTCCTTCATGGGGCCATTCCCTGATTATGAAAGGAACTCAGAAAGCATGCTAAGAGTGATTCGGAACCACAAGAGGGCGGCTTACGATGCTCCTTCTGGGGACTATGAAGGACTAACCGTCACGCCCATGGGAATTGATTCAAAGAAATGTCCCAAGGACCTTCTAGAGGCTGCGAGGGATGTCTGGGATAGGGCTCTGAGAGAGGGAGAAGAGCACGGATATAGAAACGCGCAGACTACTGTCATAGCTCCCACTGGTACGATTGGCCTGGTCATGGCAGCTGACACCACGGGAGTAGAGCCTCAATTCTCACTGATACAGTATAAGACCCTAGCTGGTGGTGGATCGATGAGAATAATCAACAACGGGGTTCCCGCGGCATTGAAGCGTCTCGGATACTCAAAACCCAAGATAAACGGCATAATGCAATACATTATGGGAACAATGAGCCTAACTGGGTGCCCCAATCTGACCTCTAGTAGGCTGGATGAGCTTGGTTTCACTCCAGAAGTGCTATCAAAGATCAATTCCAGTATGGCAGACGTTTTTGGTATCAGGGGAGCCTTCGCTCCTTCGATAATAGGAGTTGATTTCTGTAAGGAGTCCCTTGGCATGACGCAGGAGCAGTGTGACGATCCTTGGTTCGACGTACTTGATCATCTTGGATTCACATCCACTGAACTAGATGAGGCTAATGACTATGTTTTCGGAAGAGGTACTATAGAAGGCTCCCCTGGTCTGAAAGATGAGCACCTGCCTGTCTTCGACTGCGCTACCCCCTGTGGGAAGTATGGTAAGAGAGCTATCGACTGGAAGGCTCACGTACTGATGATGGCAGCCTCACAGCCCTTCATATCTGGAGCTATCTCAAAGACAATCAACATGCCCTCTGACTCCACTGTAGAGGATATCAGAGCCGCTTATGACTTGAGCCATGAGACGATGATCAAGGCCTGCGCCGTTTATCGGGACTGCTCAAAGCTATCTCAGCCTCTGATGAATCAGTTAGTTGATACAACCTCCTTGGAAGAGGATGAAGAAGATGACTCTGTATCTACAATGGTACAACAGGTCGTGGAGGCCCTTCCAGTTCCACAGGAAGCGGCCACTCCTGTTGCGAAGTCCTTTGTGGAATATATTGCGACACGGCGTGCGTTGCCAGATAAGAAAAAGGGTGATAATGTCAAGGCAAGGATTGGCGGTCACAGTGTTCGACTAATCACTGGCGAATATCCAGATGGAAGACTCGGGGAAATTATTCTTGTCACATCGAAGGAAGGTGCGGCGTGGAGAGCAATGTTGAACCAGTTTGCAATAGCAGTTTCGATTGGGCTTCAGCACGGGGTACCGTTGGAAGCTTTCGTCAAGGTATTCACTTTCCAGAAGTTTGAGCCAAGCGGAATGGTCGAGGGAGGCAGTGGTAGAGTAAAAATGGCCTCCAGCCTAGTAGATTGGATATTCAGAGAGCTTGCCATCGAGTATGCAGGTAGAGACGACTTAGCACATGTTGGAGCTGAGGACCTAGACCCGTTCACGATTACCAAGCCTGAGATTACAGATGAGGGTGTAATGAGGATAAGGGGAGAGAGTAGGGAAGTGCAACTGACTCTAGACTCGATTCCAACCGTTGAGAGTACTGAAGAACGTACGTATCGATTAGCCAGAGAAGCTGGATTTACTGGAGATATTTGTGATGAGTGCGGAAGTAGTAAGATGGTCAGAAACGGGACTTGTCTCAAGTGCAACGACTGTGGCTCGACCACCGGGTGTTCATAGTCTCTTCAGAATGGCATTAGATAGTCCAGCGAAGAGTCTCTTCTGAGTATTCTTTTCTTGAGATCATAGTATTCATCGTTGCTTGATTCGAAGATTCTCCTACATGACCGCTTGAATCCTTCTTCTGTCACTTCGAGCTGTTGCATCACCAGGCCAACAAGCCTAGACTTTGACGACTCCCCGGAAGAAATCCATGCGTGTGAGAGCAGGCTATCTTCATCCATGGGATTGATAGATAGATACTCCCTCATTGCTGAGTCAACAATTCTCTGGGTCATCCTCTCATCTCCTCTCTTTAGTACTTCAGAGGCCTTGACGGAAAATGTAGGAATATCGTATCTTACCAGAGATGAAAGGAAGGTAGTAGCAAGAACCCTAGTGTCCGAGTCTTCGTCTTGAAGTAGCCCCTCCATCAGCCCCAATGCTAGTTGCGTATCATCGGAAGAGATTCTTTGGAGTAATGATGCTAACTCTCTCCGAGTCTCGGGATCACGATGCTTGGAAGCAAGGGCAAGGATGTCATGTGACTCTTGTGGGTATTCAGAAATAAGTTGAATAGCACTCTTCACTACCATTCTAGAGTTGGTGTAGTCTCTTTGATTCAGTAACGTCATCAATCGATTTGGCACGTTGAGATGCATACTTAGTTTCCTGAATACTGTCAGAGACTCTAACCAGTAGGGAAGTATCTGGGAATTAGAGACGTGGTTTCCAGATAGGGTGTCCAGTATAATTGAGGCCGCTAAGACGCCCGACGGATGCGGAACCTCATCAGGTTGAGTTTCATTGGACGGATTCCAAGCAAGGTGATGAGGGCCTGATGTCCTTGGCGTCTGAAGTCTAGGAGGTTGTGCCATGGAGATGGAAATCAAAAGATGAAACCCTTCTTCTCTGGCCACATAAGAGCCATTCAAAGACAGGCCAATTAGTAACGATACCCCTAGATACCACCTATCTGTATCTGGAGAGCTTTCATCTAGTGCAGAAGAGAGCCAGTCTGATGACATTTTGAAAATAAGTGCCTCGGAAATCTTCTCTGAATTCTCAGAAGTCCACTTTTCTCGTAGTTTCTCTGGATTAATATTTCTCCTAACATAGTCGGGAATCTTGTCATCCACAATAGAAGATAGTCTATGATTGAATCCCGCCTTGTCGTTCAGAAAAATTCCGACGGCTTGATCGGCCAATTTTTCCGAGGTTTCTGGTTGAATCGCAGGGAAGTCCGGAAGCTCGAGTGGGGGGTGAGGGAGAGTAGCAGCTTGGAAAGAGGTCGCAGTTAGCTCCCTGATTAATGCCTCACAACCCTCCCAAATGAGGGTTCTAGCCTCTCTTCTGGACATATAGCCTCATATCTCAAGTTCAATATTCAGGTTCTGAATAAGTTCCTTGTAGCGATTTCTAATCGTTACCTCAGTCACACCAGCGACCTCTGCCACCTCTCTCTGGGTTCTCCTCTTCCCACATAGAACACTTGCAATGTAGATTATTGAGGCCGCGATTCCTGTAGGGCCCCTACCGCTAGTCAGCTCTTTCTCCTGTGCGGCACTAATTAGCTCGTATGCCTTTGCTTGAACTTCTGCATCCAGATCTAATCCAGAGCAGAAACGGGGGATGTAATCCTCGGGTTTGGTTGGAGGGATTTTCATCTTGAGTTCCCTGACCATAAACCTGTATGTTCTGCCAATCTCTTTCCTGCCGGTTCTGCTTGCCTCTCCGATCTCATCCAGGGTTCGTGGGTTCTTGCACTGCCTGCATGCCGCGTAGAGGCTAGCAGCCGCTACTCCCTCAATTGAGCGTCCTCTGATTAGTCGTGCTTCGACTGCTTTCTTGTAATTTACAGCGGCTGCTTCTCTGATAGACTTGGGAAGATCCAGCCTACTAGCCATCCTATCTAGCTCGGCTAGTGCCATTGCGAGATTTCTTTCCGTAGCATTACTAACTCTCGACCTCTTCTGCCACTTCCTCATCCTGTAGAATTGGCTTCTGTACCTGCTAGAGATTGACTTTCCTGAGTAGTCCTTATTCTGCCAGTCAATATCAGTCGAAAGTCCCTTGTCATGCAACATGACGGTCATCGGAGCTCCAGTTCTCGCTCTCTGATCTCCTTGCTCTGGGCTGAAAACTCTCCACTCGGCTCCCTGATCAATTACTTTGTCTTCGAGTACCACACCACAGTCCACACATGAAACCTCTCCACGGGTCTCATCTCGTAGTAGGTTTCTACTTCCGCATTCAGCGCATTTCACTGTGTCTTCAACTAGATAATCAGCCATTTTTTAGTCTCCTTTCTTGGGAAAGTTAAAAACTCCCCGAAGCCCATGTTATTTAAATTTAACATTCTTCGAACTTTACGTTTGAGGACGGTTAGTGGGCACTATTGTTGTTCCCTATCGAGAACCGTGAAATAGAGCAGACTCTTGGATGATTTGGGAGTGGTTAATTTGAGTGAACAGTGGCCTCCAGAAAATATCAGCCTCACCCCTGGAAAGAGAGTGTTGTTCTTGACCAAAGACTTGGAACTAATCAGGAAACAGTTGTATGAAGGTGTTAATCTGAAGATGTCCGATTTATCTGTTGAAGACCTTCTCGATGACATAAACACGGATGTAATGACCCCCGCATGGGTGTGCTTTGATCATGAGCCCTCAGTGATTGCGGAGAATGCATATGCCGGCCTCTTACATGAGGGACGAAGAGTATTCGAGCCCCGTGCTTTGAAAGATGGTGGTTTTGAGGTGATAGTATCGGGGCATAGGAAAGGTACTGGTTCTAGCAGGGAGACAGCTCCCCAGTGTGAGAGATGGTCTGGAATCAGAATTGTGATTGCTGAGTCCTTCGCACCGATTCATGAGAGAAATAATTTGAATCTTGGGCAATTGATGGGGAATCATTCTATGCTGGAAAGATTACAGGATGGAGAGAGAATACCTCTAACTGAATTCACAGAGGGATATGACCCAATAAGTAAGCTGATTTTGGAAAGCGGGGGCATCCTTCCATTCGCCAAGAGGCTGAAGTCTGGTGAAGTGATACTTCCAACCAACGACTGCGTTCCGAGACCAATGAATATGATTGAGAAGATGATTTCATCTAAATTACTTGGTAGGGGCAATGAGCTTGGTTTCGTAAAACCCGGCGATGCTGTTCTAGCCCAAGTAGACGGAGGATACTCTCATGAGTTCACCACTGCTCAAGTTCATACTTTCTTATCAGATGAGTATGGAGATGATTACGTGCTTCCTAAACCTAGTAAATTTGCTGTTTTTGAGGATCACCTACTGTATGCCACGGGTGTTGCTAGGTTCAGTAGGTTCGAGACAAAAATACAAACTCTGAGAGACATGCAGGCAGAATTCCAGAAACATACTGGAGTCAGGGATTACTCGGCAGTCGGAGGAATAAGTCCAGGGATTTGCCATCAAGTTGCTAGGGAGGAATTCATAGATGTTGGAGACTTTATCCAAGCCACGGACTCTCATACTTGCATGGGAGGGGCGTCAAACGCTCTGTCCTATGGGGTTGGTTCGACAGAGTATGCAAATCTAGTGTATAACCAATTTTCATTCGTCAGCGTACCCGAAAGTATCAGATTCAAACTAGTTGGGGAATTACATCCCGGTTGTACAGCCAAGGATATAATATTGCATATTCTTTGGAAATTTGCAGCGAACTCGGAGACATTGGATAGGAGTATGGAATTCGGAGGACCAGGTCTAGCGAGTCTCTCGATGGATGAGCGGGCCACTCTTTGCAACATGGCTACGGAATGTAGTGCCAAGACTGGAATCTGTGAGGCCGATGATAGAACTGTTGAATGGTTGTTAGATAGGCGTCGTGATCTTACTGAGAGTCAGATAAGAAGTAGGTTCGTTCTTCCTGACGAGGGCGCCCGCTACGATGGAGGTACACATGAGATAAATCTCTTGGAAATACGTCCAATGGTTGCCCATCCTGGAAATCCAGATGAGGGAGTTCCTTCAGACCCGACTAATGGTGCGTATATCGATGAGCTTGGAGATATCAGAATAGATATTGCGTATGCGGGGTCTTGTACTGCAGGTAAGGATGATGATTTCTCATTCTACGCCATGGTCTGTGAAGCCGCTCTCAAAGCCGGACTGAAGGTTGCAGAAGACGTGGACTGCTACATTCAATTTGGCTCCAAGTCGGTTAAGGAGCTCTCGGAGCGAAAGGGATGGACGAAGATATTCGAAGAAGCGGGTGTTCGTCTTATTGATCCCGGTTGTGGAGCCTGTATCGGTGCCGGACCGGGAGTGAGTGAGGATTCTGATCAAGTCACAGTTTCTGCTATTAACAGAAATTTCCAAGGAAGATCTGGTCCTGGAAAGCTATACTTGGCTAGTCCACTGACGGTGATGACAAGTGCCTTCACCGGGAGAATCACGGCTTGGGAACCGGATATTTTCTCCCAGTGAAGGTCTTTTTACGTCTACAGCTCTGTCTTTCTTCCACCGTACATGATTACGGCGGCTGCCAATGCTATTCCAGATAGTCCAGCGGTGAAACCGGGGACGCTGTTGCTACCGGTGTTGGAGTCTGTTTCGTCGATGACTTCCATAACTCCGGTGCCTACAACAACCTTTCCAACCATTTCCATGGTGACATGAGGCTCACAGATGTATAGGAAGGTCTGATTCTCGTCGAATGTAACTCTGTAGTCAACAGAAGTCATTGACATTCCGCTGTACTTTCCGCCAAGCATTCTGCTTGTATCCCCCTCATTCTCAATCTGGGCTACGTTGTGAGCCATTGACTCGTCTTCCCATATCCAGCAAACTGTCTGACCTACATCTATGGATAGGTCAGTTACATCGTAGGCGTATCCCGAATCATCTATTCCGATAACGAAGTCACATCCATCGGGAAGTACTGGCTCGTCAGCGGGAGGCATGAGGACCTTGTCGATCACGTGGATGACTCCATTGGATGCTGGTACGTCGGCTAGGACGACGTTTGCGTCGTTGACCATGACTCCCTCGCCGACTGCGAAGGACAGGTCGTCCCCGTTCACTGCCGTGGCGGACATGCCATCGGTCACTGCGGATGATGGTACTGCTCCTGATACCACGTGGTAGAGCAGAATGTCAGTCAGGGTTGCCTTGCCCTCTTCGTTGTCGAGAGCGGCTAGGTCTATTCCGGCTGCTGCGAATGCATCGTCGGTTGGTGCGAAGACCGTGAATGGTCCGTCACCCTGCAGGGTAGCGACTAGCTCTGCCTGAGTAAGGGCTGCAACCAGAGAGTTGTGTATAGTAGTAGCACTTGCAGTCATTGCTATGTCTACTGCTGGTGTCCAAATGTATGCCTCACACTCTGCCTGGCTGACCATGGTGAAGGTGTGTGTGACTGTGTTGTAGCAACCAGTGAAGGTCTGACCGTTCATCTCGTAGTCCTCGTAGTATGCGTACGCCATGCATTCTGCGAAGGAGGCTCCGGCGGCTACCGTATGTGTTACCGTGTTGTAGCAGATATCTCCGTCCTCCTCTGTTGTGTCAGCGGGAGGCATGAGGACCTTGTCGATCACGTGGATGACTCCATTGGATGCT
>CAXHFZ010000018.1:0-12277 GCA_964016325.1 uncultured Candidatus Poseidoniales archaeon
TCTGAAACTCCGTTGTTATCATCATCTGGATCCTCCCCGTCTGGGACACCGTCGTTGTCGTTGTCTACGTCATAATAACGGGGAGAGAGGAGACCCTGTCCAAGTAATCCCTTGTCCCAAACGGCCTGATACCAGCCGTCATCATCGGGATCGGTGTCTGTACCATCATCATCCCCGTCCTCACAATTGGTTCCAGTGAAGAATGAGCCTGGTGGTTCAGTGTTGGCATCATCATCCAGGTCGTCGTTGGAATCTACTTCTAGGAAGTCCCATACTCCATCATTGTCATCGTCTACATCCCAGTGATCATAGACACCGTCGAAGTCGTCATCCAAATCTGCTGTATCATTGAACATGCACTGTGGTTCCATATTTCCAGCCACAGGAGCACCGCAATCGTCATCTGGGTCAACGTCGTTATTCAGTAGATCGGCTATCTCATCGGGGAACATGTTTGCATTGGAATCGGCCCCCCACTGGAAGAGCCCTCTGTTCACACCGACATATGCGATCCAGAGATCTCTGTTATCTCTGATGTCAACATAGGAAACGGCTGAGCTCGGGCCGACGTCTTGATTGCCATTGAAATCAAACCAAAAGCAGTTTTTGTTGCAGGTCCACTGGCCGTTGGAGTTGCTACCATTGTAGGGGCCCTGATCCCATTGCGGATCGGGCCTTGTTGAGTATGGAAGGGTGTAGATGTTCATTTGATTGATACTTCCGGATGTAGGGGACAAAACGGGCCACCCATAAAGCCAGGCGAGTTGTATTCCACATGCTATTGGCTGGTTCCCTATCTGGAAGAAGAAATAGAACATTGAAAGGTCGCACTCACCATCATCCATAGTTCCGCCATACGCTGGATCATTGACATCGAGCTTTCCATCTGAACCCTCATCCTGATCCCACCAGTCGGGCATTCCATCCGAGTCGATATCTACGTCGATTCCATTGATCAGTGAGTCCCCATCTATATCAATGTCAAAGTAGTTTAGGCCTGTCCACGGGCTCCACTTCATGAAAACGTCCCAATACATTTCTGGGACTCTGCCGTTAGAATTCATAACCGTCTGACCAGTAGTATTGTCTGTTGTCTGTTGATACCCGTTGTAGGGAAGGATAAAACCGTGGTTTTCAGCGAAAAATGGGCTAGTTGGTAGGAACTGATCCCATCTGAATTGGTACAGGAATGTGTACCTTGAGTTATCCTCACTTCCATCGATTACGTCCCCGTCTTGATGGGGATAGGAATTATCGAACTGATCCGTTGAATCACTATCGACCACTCCGCAGTTGCCATCATCTGGATCATACAGGTCTGATATTCCATCGTTATCGTCGTCCCAGTCAATGTCATTGGAGAGTCCGTCGCCGTCTATGTCTGTGTCTATGTCGTTGGCTCCGTCGTCCCTAAACATAGACCCGTTTAGATTGTGCAAATCTGCATCGTCATCCAGGTCGCAATTTTCATCCAAATCTAACCAGTCGAGGACTCCATCGTTATCATCATCAACATCTTCCCAATTATTGAATCCATCCCCGTCCCAGTCATTGTTTCCTGTGTAGGATTTTCTTTCTGTCGTGCACCTAGGGTCGGGGTTGACTGGATTCGGATTTTCTAAGCTCGGACAGTCCCAAGATGAGACCTGATCACTGGTGGCATTCATGAAAGGATCAAGCTCATTAACAATCCCATCATTATCCAAATCATACGGGAAGTCGTTTGGGTCGTCTCCAGGGTTCCCGAGAAGATTGTCCGCTGGCCAAGCACCACCTACATCTGTATCCATCCAATCCCAAACCAAATCGTAATCTTGGTCTATTGGCATGTAAAGATCATCATCCAAGTCTCTATCATAGTCCAATTCACAGTCAATACCCGGAATGCCTATTGGTTGGGAATTAGGGAGGTCGCCCACTCCGTCAGAGTTCGTATCCACCTGCATGCAGGAGTCGGGTATGCCATCATTGTCGTCGTCGACATCCCACATGTCTAGTAGTCCATCATTGTCATCATCGGTATCCGCTGAATCCGGGGTGCCATCGTTATCATTGTCGGGATCCACGAAATTAGGAATTCCATCTCCATCAAGGTCACCGTCAATCATCGCGGTGAAGGCTGGGCCTCTGGGATGCCAGATATTGCTCTCTTTGGTTGCAAAATTGAACTTACTGTATCCGTAGATGTTTGGATCCATGTTGAAAGCATCTGGCAACGTCGGACTCGTCTCCGGTCCTACTGTAATCCTCCCTTCGTACTGTGGATTTCCTGTTGAGGGGTCGGTAAAGGTCCAAGTCCCCTCGGATAGAAATGTGAATGTGAATGTATCTCCCGGGCTTATCGATCCGCTGTCGAACGAGCCATCGTCGGCTGTTACGTTATGAGGTTGAACATCATCGTTGGTCCAAACTACTGTATCCAGAATCTCAATGGTGAGTCTGTCGGGGGTTACAGACTCCTCGCCAAGTGAGATTGTAATAGTCTCAGAGGCCTGCCACTCGTAAGCTGAATTCCATGAAGGTGCAGTGTTAGTGATGTTGGTGGTAATTGTTGGGTCCCATGGATGGGAGTCCCAGAGATCCTCCACTCCATCATCGTCGTCATCGGAGTCGAAGTAGTCTTGGTCTCCATCTGAGTCGAAATCGCACGGCCAGACGAATTGGTCAATCCTGCCATCGTTGTCATCATCCTCGTCGAAGGAGTCCGGTCCGGAGCCGTCAGTATCATCGTCGGTGATTCCATCGTTGTCGTGATCCATCGGGTTCTGATCTACTCTGTAGCCTACTCCAACGGGAGTTCCAGTCCAAGGGTGTACTGTTGTTGGTTCAACATATCTGTCCATAGAGACGTTTCTTGGGTCTGCCCCTTGACTGTAGTCAATTGGCCCCTCAAGAATTCCATCATTGTCGTCATCAAAGTCGAATTCGTCCAATTGTCCGTCATTATCATGGTCGAATGGGTGGGTTCCAAAACAGCCATCGAACATCTCAATAAGGTCGTTTATTCCATCGTTGTCATCATCTAAGTCGCTGAGGTCCCCTATTCCATCATTATCGTGATCGTCCGCATCGGTCTCCTCTAGGAAGAATGCGTATTCTGGCTGCATCATCAGTGCGGAAGGATCCGAAACCTTGCCATAGTAGGACATCTGATCATGGAAGGAAGGGTCCGTGAATGCTGGATGATTGAAAAGGTGCTGTTGGAGACCCGTTGGCTGGGAGATATCACTCGGCGGCCACTCTGCTTGACCGCTCTGTTGGAATGGCTCTCTATCTTGAGCACCCCCCCCTACTGAAGACTTCTCGTCGTATGTTTCAAAATCTTGGAAAGAGTACATTTGTGTACTGAAGAGCATTATGCCCACCAACATTACTGCAGTGAGTGCTTTTCGGTAGTCTCCACTAAACTTTCCTGAATCTTTCCCAACAGACATGCTAGCACCGGTGTCTTAAGTAGGAGCTGTTTGATTTATGAAGAGATACCCCTGATTCTGAAATAGAGTATCAATGAGGGCTTGGAGTATCAGTCGTGACAACCTTGGGTTGAAATCTACCGGTGTCTTCGGAGTGTCATGACAAGCATGCGTTGGATGCTTACTTCGAAGATTCATAGAGCCACAGTGACAGCAGCGAATCTGGATTATGTCGGTTCGATAACAATTGACAGGGATCTTATGGAAGCCGCGGGCTTAGTCGAGTGGGAGGGGGTCCATGTTCTGGATATAACGAACGGGAATCGCTTGGAGACATATGTTATCGAAGGAAAGAGGGGGTCTGGAGAAATCTGTATAAATGGTGCTGCTGCTCATCTGGTCAGTCCAGGTGACTTAGTGATCATCTTAGCTTACTCGGGTATTGATGAGAGTCATATTGATGGACACTCTCCCAGAGTGGTGCATGTAGACGGGGAAAATCGACTAACTCATACTCTGTGATACGAAGAGCCCCTATTTATCTCAGAGGCCCTGTACAATTGCTCCAACAGAATGGCCGAAGCCATTTCATGGGTAAGAGTCATTCTTGATATCGAAATCATCCTATGTCTGGACTTAAATTCCTCATCAAACCCTTCAACAGGACCGATAGCGAAGTTTAGATTCTCTCCAGAGATAGCTACATCCGACAAAAGACTGGCAATTTCCAAGCTGGTGAATTGATCGCCGGACTCGTCTAAGAGGATTAGTTTACCACTCTTGGTTTCTATCCTGTCTTGGTAATCCAAGTTGGATACCTTGTCTGAATGAATCACCATGTCTATTCCAGATGATGAAATCCTCTTTCCATAACTCTCTATCAGATCCTTGGTACCGAGTCCCCTTGGTCGGCCATGGAGATGCACGGTGACGCGTCCCATGCTTCGATGGTACGTAAGGAAGACTTTGGACATTCGTAATGATGAATAGAGGGGGCCCCTTGGTTGAACCGAGATCTATGGGATGGTGGCCCTTTGGTAAGCGTAATAGGGCTGTTGTCGATGATTCACCACATGTAAAGGGGACCAGGATGTGGCTTCAGGAGCTCAGATCGGTCTGTGAGAGAAACTATCAGAGTCCTTCTGCAGGGCAGTCTTTGGTTAGAGAAATGCAAGTAGAGTGGACCGATGCAAACCGAAGAGGGGATCTAGATGACATGCTATTACAGGGACTAGACAGAAGGGCTTTCAGACTACTAAGGGCTAGTGGCGAAGAGTGGATTGATTGGCTAGATAATGAAAAGTTCTGGGAGCCCGGATGGAAAGGCGGGTTCGAAACGGAGTGATTGATGTGTGGTTCTGGATTGTTGTTTTCGCGATAGTGGGTTTAGCATGCCTCTGGTATAGCAGACATCAACCATTTCCGGAAATTAGTGGAAGATTCTCAGCATTATTGTTGACGATATCTGTCCTTCTATGGTTATCCAGCACGGCCCCTAGATCAACATCAGAAGAAGTACCAGCGATTGTGGCCGCCGTGATAGGTGGTCTCGGAGTGGTTTTTGGAGTCAGACATATGACAACCACTCACAAAGATGTGGTTGTGGCTCCGTTTGGGGGAGTACTGCTCTGTGTAGGCTCAATAAGCCTACTTTCGGAAAGATGGAGCGATTATGATCAGACTGAACAACTGATTTCTTTCGCTCTGGCTTCGGTTCTCGTGACCCTTGAGATATATCTTTCATTCAGAGGGCTAGTAATAGGTGTCCAGGGGATCTCATGGTCTAAGTCTGGTCTGAGGCAGGTACGGAGGGGTCTGCTTGAAGGCCCGAGGGGCGCCATTTCTCATTTTGAGAAGTCATGGCACTCAGAAGATCAGTGGCTAACTGCAATGAGTCATGCGGCCCTAGTATTAATTCACAGACATATGGGAGATACTGAAAACGAGGAGAATCATGATTTAGAGCTTGAGAAGCTCGGTGGTTGGGATTCGGTAGATGAGTCTTGGACGGTCGCTATCCGAGAGGGGCTTTCAGAGCTGTGATTTAGGGACTTTGATATTCTTGGTCCTGTCCGCACCGTTTAATGGTTCGGATAACGAAGGTTCACACTGGTGGCGGAGATGGGGGGGAAACCTCCCTTGTAGATGGCTCACGCGTGGGCAAGGAGCATCCCCGAGTCGCTATTTATGGCACAATAGACGAAGCTAATTCAGCGATCGGAATCGTTCGTTCGGAGATAAATCACAGACCTATGGGCGATGGTCGTCGTCTGGCTGAGGCCGATCGGATGCTGGGAATAATCCAACAGGAATTATTTGACGTCGGTGCAGAATGTGCCTGTCCTCCAGGAGGGGTTCCAGAGCAGATGTCGATAATAGGAGAGGGTGCTGGAAACAGATTAGTAGAGGAGATGGATTACATGTTAGAAGACCTAGCCCCTCTTTCGTCTTTTGTTCTCCCAACCGGAAATCCTGTAGTAGCTCATTTGCATATGGCACGTACCATTGTCCGAAGGGCTGAGAGGGAGGCTTGTGGACTTCGCGAAGAAGTCAGAAAAGAGGTTATAAGCTACCTAAACAGGCTCTCAGATCACTGTTTCGTCCTCTCCCGCTGGCTTACTGGAGAAGAAGGAGAGGCCTTGTGGACCCCCCTGGGAAAGAGAGTTTAGAATCAAGTTACGATACCTGATTTTTTCATGTGAATTATCGCAGACCTGATTAGCTCCTTTTCTTGATCGAATGTGATCATGGACTCTGCTTCCTCGTAGTTCATCCAGATGTAGCTAATATGCTCTTCGGAGAGCTCTACATCGATTTCTTCGGTGGTGGCAATATACCAAAAAACCTGTTTTGTGGTTTTCTTACCTCTCTTTCTGAAGGTGTAGTTTGTTCTGTACTCCCAGTTAGAATCTATCTCCAGGGTACTGATTCCTGTTTCCTCAAATAATTCTCTTGATGCAGTCACGTGGTGGTCGTCATCCCCGTCTTCGACATGTCCTTTGGGAAAGCTCCAATGTCCTTGTGGATATTGGAGAAGGAGGATAGCGTCATAGTTAATCAGAACAAGTCCGCAGGAGGTCTCCATAAACTTGGAATCCGAGGAGGCCATGTGCGTAGTATGGGCATCTGGGTCAAAAAATTACTCATTGATATGACCAAAAGCACCTTTGAGTAGATAGTTTCCCAGAGATTTTCATGGAGGTAGATCCATTGTCGTTGGATATACGCAGGATAGTAACTGATAGTGACTTAGATGGTGTGGTGACAGGATCGATACTCAGAAGATGGTGGCCTGATTCAGAGGTGATTTTTGGACATCCTGGAGAGTTGCGTGCAGGGTTGATGGATCATCTAATGGATAGGAAGACAGCGGTTTGTGACTTGCCTAGGCATCCAAAATGTGGACTGAGCATTGATCATCATCAGTCAAACAAGCCGGTTGGAGATGAGGATGGCGTGATATCTGTTTGGAGGGCGACTCCATCGGCGGCTAGGATTGCTCATGATCTGTTGAAGAATAGGATTGATTTGTCGGATCTGGAGGATCTTTTGGTCTGGGTGGATAAACTGGACGGCGGGGGGGTGACCAGAGACGAGTATCTTTCAGATGATCCTGCGGTTTGGTTAGGAAGAGTTATCGATGTGAGTGAGGGAACTGCGATGGCGGTGTTGGAGGGGCTGCAGAGAGGGAATAGAATTGATGAGATTCTGGAAATGCCACTCATATCTGGGAAGCTTCTGGAGAGAAAGAGTGAGCGGGAGAAGCTTACGGAGATAATAGCCGAGAGGACTGTGATAGTAGATAGAATCGCAATAGCAAGGCTGGATGGGTTGGGGATGCGGTCAAACGGCTATCACGTCACAGCATTCGCTGGTGACGCTTGCGACGCTTGTATAGTCATACATGGCGACATAGGGGCATCGTTTGGTGATGAAACTGGATACCCTGTCTCAGCGTCGTTTTACACGAATTCATTTCTCCATAGAGAAGGGGGAATTTATGACTTAACGGGATTAGCTACTCATTTCGATCCCGATGGAGGGGGGCATGCAAATGCATGTGGATGTAGGATCAAGTCACTTGAAAATGGCAGGGTATCTGATGGGAAGGTAACGGAGGAGGATGTTCAAGAGAATATATCAGAGTGGCTCAGATTATGGTCTGAACGCTAATCTTCGGCGAGAGGGCCTGCACTTAGCAGGACATAAACGGACTGAGTGAGCATCAGAAAGCCGATTAGGGACATTACTAATCCGGTCGGCGTAGGCAGAATTCCTTGCATGTGGTTTCCAGTATACCATGCCAGAGAAAGAACGCCTATTGAGGATGCCAAAACGATGTATGCAGATTTTTTGGGCTCGACCCATAGATCGACCCATGGGATTAGTCCTCTTCGCTTGAATGTTAATCTGTACCACGCGACGTATAGAAATACCAACGAAACAGAACCCAATAACCCCAGGGTGAAGGACTCAGATTTCCAAGGCCCGGGGGTCGAAAGCTTCAGAGTGATGACATTTAGCAGGATGATAGAGCCGACTATGGCGTGAGTTTTCCAATTGGGCGAGTCGGCTTCATCCACGAAGAATCGAAGGGGGTCCTGCCCTTGAATTCGACTAACAAGTGTATTACACGATTGCCACCTGCAACAGGCGTGAAGGACGGGCTTGTTTGGGAGGAGTCGGTGGATCAAGCGCATCTGGATCTCAGATTCGAGGTGCTCCGAGAAGGGCTTCCGAGGGGTTCGGAGCATTACCAGGGTATAGACGAAGATGCGCGTACTAGGTTCCTTTGTGCGTATGAAGGAGGTAGGCTTGTTGGTTGCTCGACGTTGCAGACAGACGAAAGAGAGGGGTGTAGATTCAGAATAAGGGGAATGGCAGTTAGCCCTGATTCTAGAAACAGAGGAATCGGTTCACGAATCGTAAAGAGGCTCCAGAAATATGCTTCTGAGCAGGGTACTGGGATTTGGTGTAATGCTAGAATTAGAGCAGTCCCCATGTACAAAAGATGTGGTTTTGTAGAAGTATCTGACGTTTTTGAGATTGAAGGAATAGGGTTGCATTACGATATGGAATGGAAATAATTACAATATTCTTTATAAAATCTGAACAATCATTATGATTATTAGCCTTCGGATGGTCGTAATAAATAATGTTTGATAGGATTAAATCAACTCCTGCAAAAATATGCCTAATGGTGAGCGCCCTTGTAACAATTGTTTACTCAGTGAACTTCATGCTGTTTGCCGACTGTTATGTGACCGGAGGAGAAGGTTGCTTTACTCTTGGATTTACCAATGAAACCACTCTTGGAATGCTCTCATATGGAAATGGAGGGCCTGAGACTGCCTTTAATGGGGTACTAATGTTCGGTATTTTCATGTCTACGATGCTTATTCTGAATGAAGGGGCCAAGGGGATGTGGAAGATAATGATCCCTGTGATCTTGGGATTCGTAGTGATGAGCGCTACTGTTTGGGCATACTGGGGAGACTTGGACTCATCCGAGACCCCAAAATACATTGTCCCGATTACAACTGTGATCTACATAGCTGCTTACTTCCTGTTGAAAGCTGAGGACGAAGTAGATGATGGGCTCAGTGAGTTCAAGATGGGATTGAATATAGAGGACAAGCCATCACTCGTAGCTATGGTGCTAGTGGTTGTTATGGGGATTTGGTACAGCTTCATGTCTGTCGTCATGCCAGGAGATAGAATAGAGGCGTTCGGCCTGGGGGAGGCGAGTCAGGAAATGCTTGATGCTGGTTTGGGGGCACCATCGGAGGTAACAGTGGCTGTCAGTGGCTCTCTATTCTTAGTTTACACAATGTGGACCGCTATGGTGGTATTGGATGGGCCCAAAGGAAAGTGGCCCGTATTACATCCTGGAATTTTCTTCCTAATCACGGCAACTGTGTCAACTTATATGGCGTTGTTAGACAATGTTGGCGAGATAGCAAGGCCTGTCTCTGATCAATCAGTTATCGACGGCGTTGCAGGCCCGGTTGCGATGCTGTTGGTATTGTTTGCTTATTACAGAATGAGAGATGAAGGAGTTGAAGATGGTATGACTGGCTATGGAGCTGGAATTGAGGAGATGACTCCAAACGCATTCAATATCTTCGTCATTACTGTGACATTGATCGTTGGTTTGGTTTTCACTGCTAACGTAATGATGTAGTAATTGGTTGGAGCACGGACCGGGATTTGCACCCGGGTCCAGGGATCTGCAATCCCTTGCATAGCTACTCTGCCATCCGTGCCGCATGCTCGGGACCTCCCCTCCTCTCTTGAAGGCTATCCGAGATTCGGCATACCTTCATGGTCGTCCTGCGCGTCGGAGATACATGCCCGACATTTCCGCAAGGTTCGAGGGGCTCGGCGTTGGCTTCGCCCCTTATCTACAGCCGCCGGGGCCTGAGATAGTAAGGTGGACAGTTGGAGAACCGGGATTTGCCACGCCCAAGGAAATTCTAGATGTAGCAATTGGAGAGCTAGAGGCTGGAAATACAAAGTATACCAGGGGGGCTGGATCAATGGAGCTCTGTCAGGGAGTTGCAGATTATCTATCGAACCATCATGACATTAAGGTCTCGGCTGAGGACATAGTGGTTACGCCTGGAGCTAAGCAAGCGATGCTATACTCTTTCCTAGTTACCACGATGCCAGGGGATGAAGTGATACTGCTCGCACCTTCCTGGGCATCTTACGAGCCTATGCTGGAGTTCATTGGAGCCAAACCAGTGCATGTACCTGTTAGGAAGGATAATTTCCATCCTGATTTGGATGCTATACGTGAAGCTGTAACAGACAGGACAAGAATGATTCTGCTGAATTCTCCTTGCAACCCGACCGGTGCGGTATTCACACCTGAGGAGATCCAAGGAATTCTTCAAATCGCGGTGGACAACGATTTGTGGATTGTATCTGACGAAATTTACTCGCGAATGGTCTGGGTTGACTGGCCTCATGTTTCTCCAGCGTCTTTACCAGGGGGGATGGAGAGAACTATTGTTGTCAATGGATGGTCGAAGTCATGGGCAATGACTGGGATGAGACTGGGTTTCCTGACAGGTCCTCCAAATGCTGTAAAGGCGGCAATAAAAAGTCAAGCCAACTCGGCCTCTCACGTACCCACGTTCATGATGGAAGCGGCTAGAGTCGCATTGGGCTGTGATGACTCAGTAGAAGAGTTCAACCTAGAATACAAGAAGAGAAGGGAGATAATGAAAAAGGGCCTATCAGAGCTCCCGGGAGTGAGGGTCGTTGAACCCGAAGGGGCCTTCTACATCTTCGCTGATATTACAGGAACAGGGATGACTGATACTGAGTTTGCGGATGGTGCGCTAAGAGCCGGTGTGCAGTTAATACCTGCCTCGCTGATAACAGGCGGAGAGGGCTTCATCAGAGTATCTTATGCAACTAACGAAGACGCCATACATGAGGGATTGAGTAGACTGAGATCCTGGTTACTGCAGTAGAGAGCTTGAAATCCCACATCTGTACGAGTGACTATGCAAGATGGTGAGTCGCGAGGGAGTCACATCTTCTTGGATTACCTCAATTACTCGTTTCCAGGCAAAGATGAGGGAACTTGGATGTTGTCCCTCATGAGAGATTGTGTTAGAGAATCGGGCATCAGGGAAGTTCATTCTCATGTAGAGGTTTTTGATGGCTCCGAGAGCCCCTCTGGATTTGCTGCTGTTGTACTGATAGATGAAAGTCATGTAACCGCTCATTGTTATTCTGACGAGGGTTTGCTAGCGATTGACGTTTTCACCTGCGGACCCCACGATCCAGAGCATGTCGTAGAGCTGATTCATGAAGCTTTGATTACAGAAATAGAAGGAGTCACCTTAGTGAGGAAGGAGAGAGTCAGTAGATTTTAGAGAGTGGTTCTATGGATATTGATGATTTCGTCTCTGAGCATTTCCACCATTTCAACGCAGGAGAGCTGTCGAGATGCGCTAGCTCCCTGAAAGAGTTTCTAAATGAAGGAGGGAGGCTAATAGTGACCTTGGCTGGAGCTATGTCAACGGCTCAAATAGGCAGAAGTCTAGGGCCAGCAATAAAATCACAGAAGATTCATGCTATATGTTGTACTGGAGCTAACCTTGAAGAGGATATTTTCAATCTAGTGGCACGTTCAGAATATGAAGAAATAAGTGATTGGAGACAACTTAGCTCTTTGGACGAAAAGCGCCTTAGAGACAGAGGCATGAATAGGGTAACTGATGTGGCCCTCCCTGAGGGAGTGTTCAGGGAAATTGAGGAGGGTCTTATGTCACTTTGGCAGGATGCGTCGGAGGTTGGTGATCAAAGATTCCCTCATGAGTATCTATATGACCTTATTATTCATGGAAATCTGGAGTTCGATATCGATTCTGAGAAGTCCTGGCTGGCTTGCGCCGCTGACGCTAATCTACCAATATTCACTCCAGGATGGGAGGATTCAACACTTGGCAACATACTAGCCGCCAGAGTACTGGACAGAACGGTCAAAGACTCGTCAATCATCAAGGGCGGTTTGGAGGCCATGCAGGCTCTAGCCGACTGGTACAGGGAGGATGACTCTCCCACTGGGATTCTTCAGGTTGGAGGAGGAATTGCTGGCGATTTTGCGATTTCGGTGGTACCAATGCTCAGACAGGACGTTGGATTAGATGTTCCCAGGTGGGCGTGGTTTGGACAGATTTCTGAGTCACGGCCTTCCTACGGAGGATACTCAGGAGCTCCTCCCAATGAGAAAATCACCTGGGACAAGCTAGATGTTTCGACACCAAAATTCGTTATCGAGTCGGACGCTACAATAGTTCTTCCGATACTGCTGTCCCTACTGGAATAGTTTGGAGTATGTCTCG
>CAXHFZ010000019.1:0-12032 GCA_964016325.1 uncultured Candidatus Poseidoniales archaeon
CTACTGAGTCTCGTGGGCTCGGAGATGTGTATAAGAGACAGGTCATAACAGAGAGATACAGCCATATTTACATTTACGAGGGAGGTGGATATGCTGCTCTATCAGGCTGCTCCATAGCACTCGTTCCGGGAGAGGGAGGCATAATGGATCCAGCTGATGTGGAAGCCTCAATCAGGAAGGGCGATGGAAGCCTCGGGCACTACCCTAACGGTAGCATGGTATGCGTCGAGAATACCTCTAACCGTGGAGGTGGGACCTGCTACTCTAAGGAAAAACTGGACGGAATCGCCAAGATTGCCAGGGAAAACAATTGCAGGTCCCACATAGACGGAGCTAGGATTTTCAACGCTTCAATATCCAGCTCATTGAGTCCAAGGAGAATGGCTAGGGAGTACGATAGTATCTCGGTATGCCTCAGCAAGGGACTAGGGGCTCCTGTAGGAAGTGTACTGGTGGGGTCGACCGAAACTCTCTACAAAGCACATAGGTGGAGAAAAATGTTCGGCGGGGGGATGAGACAGGCAGGAGTACTGGCAGCCGCTGGGATATACTCCCTGGAGAATAACGTCCACAGACTCTCAGAAGATCATCACAGGGCTATGGAGATAGCAACGGCCGTTGAAAGAATGGATTCCTACGAAGTCGATCTTGAGCAAGTACAAACTAACATGGTGTATGTAAAATGTGACAAGGGAGGGGCCGAATCGCTAATCCATAGATTGGAGAAGTTGGGCATCCAAGCCCTTACAATTGACAGCTCCACGATAAGAATAGTAACGCACCTTCACATTACCGACGATGATGTACAGAGGACAATCAGTGCCCTAGAATCAGCACAACCATGAGTAACTCTTCAATAATACAATCTTCCGCCGTTCATTATGAGGGTTATCCTAGCAGTGATGATGTCCGCAGTGATTCTCCTTCCACTGCAGGTCAGTGCCGCCACAGAACAGTTCTGGGATCACGCTAGGTACGACTCCGACGGTTTGCAAGTAGACGGCGGAACGATTGGTTTCACCACGCATTGGAACCTCTCCTCTAACAACGACACCGTAGAGAACCACTCCTACAATGTAGATGAAATGCCAATTTTAGTCGAGATATACACTGCTACGTGGTGCACTAACTGCGTAACCACGCAAGGCATAATGAGCGATGCTATAGGGGACTCAGATGTGGAAATGATACACTATCACAGACATTGGTTCGAGCCACGCGACCCTTTTGGGAGTAATAGTACTGAAGAGCGATGGACGGACGCCTACGGTCACGCAGTGACACTCAACGGCGGGGCGCCTCGGCTAGCACCTACGAAAGTTGTTGATGGGGAGAGAATGCATTACGGGTCTAGGGCCAACTCAGACTCTCTGATGGACGATTACACAGCTTCCCTATCCAAGGGGCCTAACGGGCTCCTCAATGGAAATATATCACTGAATCTACATCAGGTGGAGGACTTCATTAGTTTTGATTGGGACATTTCCTCGCTAGCTATTGCCACACAAGAAGAGTATAGCTTGGAACCATGGATTCTTCTAATAGAAGAGGAGGCATATTTCCCAGATGGGTCGAATGGATTGGAGACGTACGAACACGTTCTCCTTGAGGCGCTTTCACTAGACTCAAGTAAGAACTCATCAGGAGTCATGGAAGTCCCCCTCCCCTCGCTATGGGATGGAGACGACCTGAAAGTAGCTTTATTGGTCGATTGGCTTGTTGAATACTCTCCGTCTGGATCCCCTCTCCCACCTCCAAGCATAGTCTATCTGCTCACATCATTGGTTGCTATGGCTTACGTTAGAGGCCCTAGACTGTCCTAAATGCTATTTATGTCAGTTGGGTTGAATAACCTCCGCCGTCCATGGTTGATTCTAGGAGGGACTCGATGGAGCCGAATGAGGACTCAATTACAATTGAAGAGATACCCGTTGGAACAATTCCTAACTGGCTCCTCGATCATTTCGTCGATCAGGCAATAGATCCTCGGCCCGTTTCCAAAGGGGGCCCTTCGAAAGTCCTAACAATATACTCCAATGAGAATAGTAGAAGACAACACATGTCCATGCTCAGCAACATAGGTTTCGCTTTCGACAGGACCCTCCACCATACTCTGGAGTCACTCAAGTCCTCCCTAATGGCGGACCTAAGGATCCCGAGAAAAATCTCTTTAGGACCGTCCTACGACTTAGTACTGCATAATTTATGCTCAGAAAGAGCATCAAATCTTTCCTTCCCACTAATCAATCCTCTGCCTAATATGCACTGGGGGGAGGGGAAGACTACTGCTCTCTCAGAGCTACACACTTTCCTCTCAAAAGAGTCCTCAACAGCCTCATGGGATGGTCCAGGAATGCACTCTTTCAGAGAGATTCTAATAGACATTGAATCTAGGACGGGAGGAACTCATCCTGATTTTCTGACATCTAAGATACTGGAAGGTATTGAATTCGTTGGAACTCCTTTCACACTACTGGATATCGATGGTATTGTCATGCTAGATCATGCCTCTCCCATCAACAAGTCAGATCTGGAACTACTCACAGCTCTTTCCAAAATTCGGCCCATTCATCAATTAACATATCCAGGGAGTTACAGGCTTGGATTTCACGGGTTTCAACTGGTGGATGATTTCCCTGTAACCGATACAGAGGATTTGCCAGAATGGATTCCCAGACATGAAATATCCAACCACAAAGACGCCCCAACTGTAGATAGGGTTTTTGTTAATAGAGAGGAACAGTCTTTCGAGGCTTCTATTTCAATTGCCAGAGGCTTTCTATCCGAGGAACCCAATTCAACAGTCTTAATCATCGATCCATCATTTGAGGAAAATCAAACCAGATGGAACAAAATGATACATGATTTGGGACTGCCCATATCAGGACTAAAGAAACCCATAATACATTCACCATTAGGCCATTGGTTACATGAGTTGGCTAAAATCGGGAACGGCTCTAACTCTTTCTCATTGGATAAGCTAAGACTGTTGGCCTTACAGGAATCACTCTCCCCTTTTTCCCCTTTCCACAATGAAGACAGCACCAATGATATTTCACCTCGTCCCGATATAGAGCTACTATCTCAAATTGCAAGGTCAGAGCACATTCTAGGAGGACCAGGCGCTTTAGAAAGGTGGATGGAGGCTCTATGCAGACCTTCCAAGAAAGACGAAAAGGGCCCCGCACGTGAATCAACTCAGTGGTGGATGATCGCACTCGCATCGTCAATACTTCCACTTCTAGATAAGACAGATAGAGAACTTCTATCCAATCAAAGACTTCTCACAGGATGCCACTCCGGAAAACCTCTCGAAGTGCCCAACTCACCATCTACTGGGGATGAGTGGCTCGTTAGAACCGTTCAACAAATAGACACCGGTATCACGGTTGACTCTCTGGATGGAAACACAATACCAATATCGTCCATAATAAAAGCAATCACAACTGAGCACGAGTCCTTGAGGTCACTGCAAAGATCAGTCGGACAGCCTCCTCCTGCAAGAGGGTCAGAATGGGTATCAGAGCTATCATCCATACTCAAGACCGCTTCTCTTCCGGTTCCGATATCAGGAATCAGCTCAAGACTAAGAGTCATGGCGCCAAAAGACGCTCTTGGTTGCAACTCAGACATAGCTATACTGGCCAATACATCAGCATCCTCATGGAATCTCAGATCGCCAAAAATACCCTTCATAGGAGAAATAGAGAGACACAAGTTCGAGCTTCTGAGGCCAGACGTTCCTATTACCAGGGCCCGTCATCATCTGTATCACATTCTCAATTGCTGTAGTAAAGTGATTTTGATAGACCCCAGCTTGGATAAGTCCACACCTCTAGCACCTCCCTTGGAGGAGATCTTAGTTCACTGTTCCCCACCAGTCCACTTCGATCCAAACTCCGAGGAGAATCTCGGCCCTAGGGACATTAAGCAACTTGATGGAATACTACTCCGAAACATGAAGAATTCAAGCAATCCCCCTCTCAATCCCAGTGCGATTACCATTCCCCTCGATGTAGAGCTTCAGAGGGATAGGGAGAGAAGGCAACCTAGCAAGGCTGACTCGGAAGGATACCTTCCAGCCGAATATAGAAACAGGGTTATTTTGTTCGACTACGACGATCTAACCAGAAAGACTCCAGAGGGAGTAGAAAATCCTCGTAATTCTACTAGATGGCCAGTCATTGGAGCCACCAGTAGCCACGGGAAGAACTCCGTAACCATTGATCCCAGACCATTTACTCCGATACCGTCCGGATCAGCTGTATCGGATAGCAGACATGGCCATTCAGACGGCGCCAATCAGGAAATACAACTATGGTCTCCAAGCAGGCTTCAAGAATGGGCCAAGTGCCCTCGAAGAGGATGGCTGTCAAGAGGGCTCAGAATTAGAGACGAAGAGACACAGAGCGAAGATCTTGATCCGAGAATCCATGGGGACCTCCTTCACCAGGTACATCACGATCTTGTTTGTGAGGTCCTAGGCATGCAAGAGCAAGTGGAAAGGGACATATCAGGAGCTCTAGATGGGCATTTTCCCACCAATATAGCCGATTCGGGCTTAGAAGAGCAAGAAATCATGCAGAAAGCCCTAGAAATCCTTGACAAACTAGCACCATGGCTGGAACGATCTGATGGTGTTTCCACCTTTAGACTCAGAATGCTCACTGGTATGTCACACATTGAATGGAAAGATTGGCTGGCCAACCCAGTCAGGGCTCCGCTAGGAGGTAGAATAGGAGCAATGATAAGATCAGAAATGCAACTTTCAGACTCAATGCCCATTGCGTTGGAATGGGAAATTTCTAATGGTTCAGAGACAGGCTTAGAAATTTCTCTGAATCAAAATGAAACCAGTCCAAATCAGATAGAATTGCCTTCCATAATGATCAATGGAAAGATAGACAGGGTGGATATAATTCCATTCGACAAAGAAGGCAATGAATGGATAGATGATGACGGATCAAATGAGATAGCGCCATTAAGACTCTTCGAAACAAGTGACTGGAAACCTCGTAGAAGAGTGATTATTAGAGATTTGAAGACCTCAGAGAAAAAGCCTTCAGATAGGAACAAGGAAGGCCTTCTTAATGAACTTCAATTGGCAATTTATTCCAGAGCATGGGAGATCAACCACCCAGGAGACTTGGTTGTGGGGGCTGGTATCTCAACCATTGGGCACTCCACAGAACATCTCGTTGAGCCTTCAGCCAACCATCGATCAGAATTAGAATCACTTTCAGTAGGAACGACCACCTCTCTGACCAGCAGATTGCATAGATTCCCGGACGAATCCACCAATCCCAAGAGTGACCCCTTCAGAGCATGGATGGCCCAGCGACTTTCAGTTGCATTAGGGGTTGCTCATGGGGCCGTCGAAGGTAGAGTACACCCAACTCCATCCAAATCAGCATGCAGATACTGCCCGGTGGGTAGTATATGCGCAGTCAAAATGGAGGATGACTACTGATGATTCCCAATACCGCTCAACGCCTCGCGCTAAACTTGGATTCTCATATTGTAATCGATGCTGGAGCTGGGACAGGAAAGACCAAGACCATCATCGATAGAGTGATAGAGCACTATCTCTGTGGAGACCAAAGGGCCACTAGGATACTCCCAGTCCCAGAAAGACCCCCCCCATTAAGAGGAGGGATCCTAATTTCTCCCTCCTCGGAAACGGTGGCTCCCGAGGATCACCCCGGACTTCTCCCTGGAGAGGTAGTTCTGCTAACGTTCACCAACAAGGCGGCAGATGAGATGAGGCATAGGTTGAGGGATGAGATATTGAAACTGAGAATGGGCTCCTCTTCGGTCTCCGAACAAAATAGAGCTGATCCAAGAGTAACCCATACCGGCCTTCCTGAGCAGCTTCTAACCCTTCTAGAGGACGCCCCAATAGGTACCATAGACTCCTTCTTCAATCAATTAGTCTCTCCTTACAGAGGATTCCTGGGAGATGCTCTCAGCAGAGAGAATATTTCTGATGCAAGCAGGATACTACTTATCGAAGACGCACTCGATACACTTTGGAGGCTTCCAAGCTCAATCTCTGGTCTGGGAGATGCAGTCGATGCAGGTATTCCAGCAGAGATAGCGTTAGATGTCCTCAAAGCCAGAGAGAGAATAGCTAGGAGATACTCTGGTAGGAAGACCGCAGCTAGGCTACTCAGCGGTCTTGTTAGGAAATCCGTCTTCATCGAGGAAGGACTCAGGAGAATCACTGATAGGAACGGCCACGTAGACCCTCTACTACTCAGGAAAAGAATCCTATCTACAACCGATAGGAAACTAGTCGAGTCAATGTTTTCGAAGATAAATGAAAGCAGTGAGAGATACTGTGACATCATCCTTGGATCTCCTGAAATGGTGGCTGGGGGCATTCCCCAGGAATCGAGAATGGCCTGTCTGTTAGCACTAAATAAACAGAATCCGTCTGATACATGGGGACAATTAGTATGGCTTGCGCATTATCTAGATTGCACCACAAGTGCGCCAACAGTTCAATCTGGTTCTCCAACCATATTTCCCAGACAAAATATTCCTGATGACAGCCATTGGCCGAGAGGGGTTAAGTCTTGGAGCGCAATAAAGGACAAGCACACCAAGGAATCTACCAAAGAAGCACTAAACTTGGAAATAGATAGAATCAGGAACGCATGGACCGACCCTACTGGTTCCCTGACCCTCCATTTTGCTCAGATTGCAATGCTTCTAGACTCGGCATCCCCTCCCTGCTCACCTCCCTCTCGTGGAAAATCCCTGTCCCCCTTGCCAGACACCATCCCAGATAGGCTTCCTCAAGGAGAAAAATCAGAGAGATACTACTTCACCATAGAAGCAGAAGCTGGGAATCTGGATGATTTAAGGCTAGCACATCTGGGATTCAAAGGTATTCTGAAAAGAATGAAGGAAAGAGAAGAGGTCCACGACTTCGATGATATACAGGCCCTAGCAAGCGACCTACTACTTTCTAAGTGCCCAGAAGTGTGTCGCAAATACTACCCCCAAGAGGTAATTAGAGAACTAGATTCCATAGGCGATGAACCTTGGAGAGACGATCATATCCTGGCCGCCTTAAACCAGATATCCACATTAGAGAATAATCCAAAGTTAGCAGGAGAATCAATATCCGAATTGACAGCCATCAGATCAGATCTGGAAAGGAGATACGATCTTCTCAAGACCATTCGAAGGAGATTCAGGGCATTCATCATTGACGAGGCACAGGATAACTCTCCTCTTCAATGGAGGCTTCTTTCCAGACTCTGGGGAGAGAGGAGCGTCCTGGAGGGGGAGATTCCAACCCCCGATACGCCATGGCAACCCACTGTGTGCTACGTTGGCGATGTAAAGCAGAGCATCTATGCTTTCAGACAGGCCGAAGTGGTCGGATTCCTTGAATATGCTAGAACACTGATGGCGATAAATCGTCACGAATTCTCCAGTATCAAGTTATTACGACAAAAACCAACACTAAGAAAGATCGACAGTAGCAGGGATCCAAGAAATGCACATCTAGTAGGAATCAAACAGGCAAAGACTCTGACGCACTTATCAGGAATTGATACGACACCATGGGTTCCTTTCGATCTTCCAGACAGAGGACGTATCCCAGAGCCCGAGGAAATCGATAGGAGGAGGAACGGATTAATCCGACTAAATGTTAACTATCGTACCAAGGGAGGGCTTCTAGAAGCAATGAATCATTGGTGGGATGATGTGTTTTCAGATAGGCACAAAGACTTCCCAAGAGGAGATTTCTACGCTACATCACAACCACTGCGCCCGTCTGAGGCAAACTCAGACTCGGCTGGTTCGATTGAATGGATATGCCCCGTACTAAATGGCGGGGATGATGATGCTCCAGAAGATCTTACTGCTCCAATAGACTCGTTCGGGTTCGGAAAGCCGAACTCGATCGAAAGGCAGGCGATGCTAATCGCACTGAGGGCCAGAAATTTGATCAAAGGAAAGCCAATAAGGGTTCTCTCATCATCAGGAAAGTGGAGCGAGCTACCGGCAGAAGAGCCAATCGCTCCGAGTGACATTATGATTCTCCTTCCGAGCAGGAGTAAGCTGAGAGACAGCATAATGAGAGAGCTCTCAGTTGTTGGTGTCCCTGCTCAGGCCGACAGGGAAGGAAGCCTCCTACAACGTCCGACCGCACACGCCCTCGATGGCCTACTACAGCTATTGGCAAGGCCCGACTCTCCCCATCACGCTGCATGGGTGGCAAGGTCTTCACTAATTGGCCTCGATGACAGACAACTACAGAAATTCATTGGGGACTCATCTCGAGGGGAAGATATGCTTGCTAGATTACGAGATTTCACAGTAAATGACAGGCATAAAGAAATGATAAAAAGATGGGAGATCCTCTCTAGGTCTAGCAGATTAGTCGAAGCTCTTAACGAGACATTGGATAGATCAGACCTACTGATGGCCTACCCAGATAACACCTCAAGACAGGATGCTGAGCAGTTTATCCAACTAGTGAGCACGTTGGCTATGGATCTCGGCGGTGACTGCAAGGTAATAGCGGACAGTGTCCGTAGGCTAAGAGAGGGGGATAAGAACAGTACAGAAGCAGTGAATGTGCCTGACTCAGACGCTGTCAGAGTTATGACAATCCATGGATCAAAGGGCTTAGAATCTAAGGTAGTAATCCTAGCAGATGTATTCTCCGGAAGGCAGACCAATATCAGAACAGAATCCTCAGAGAGACTCATTGTCACTCCTGATTTATTCGGGGGGCATCCCAAGCCATGGCCTTCCAAAGATCCAGTTTCCCCTCTCTGGAAACACGTGAAGAAAGTCCACTTGGCCAGAAGGAACGCTGAAGCAAGAAGGTTGCTTTACGTAGCGGCCACAAGAGCTGAAGACAAGTTGATAATTTGTGGTTCTCCCAAGCACACTAAATGGGAGGATGGCAAGGGGATCACCTTTTCTTGGTCTTATGGAAAAACAGCTCCCCAACTCGGAGAAATGTGGCTGGAGTCTCTTAGACAGGGTTCATGGAAGAGAGGGGAGAAGTCATCTTATTGGCTTTCTTCAAAGGATTCACAATCTCAATCTCCTCCAAAAGTTACTAACGAAGGTATCAGGGAAATAGATCCACTATTAGCATCAACCTCTGGAATGCTAGGTTCAGATAATCTCCATGGGATAACCGTATTGCATCATCCGATGTGCTTTGAAACGACAGATAGAACGACTAGAACAGTCCTAACACCTCTTCAAAAGATCGAGAGAACCAATCAAGCGTCTTCTGAATCAGCCGCTCTCCTTCCCGCACCAAATACTACATCCAGAAATGATAGGGGGAGCAGAGTAAGGATCGCCCCTCACGATCTGACGGTATACAATGAATGTCCGAGGAGATATTGGCTCGAGACAAGGGGAGGTAGCCCGACAAAGAGATCGGAGTATCATTCGGGGCAATTAGAAGACAAAACATTGCCATCTGGCATAGATGCAGCCACTCTCGGTAAAGTGATTCACAGGATTTTCGAGATAGGGCTGATGAATCCTGGTCCTCCTGCTGATACCATCCCAAATCTACCCAGCTCATGGATAAGCAAGAGCCCGGATAGACTTACTGATGACTCACTTATGAAACAGGTGTTCCATGAAATACTGCCGCTGGAAGCAGATAGGGAAGGGTGCTCAGAAATAGTCAGGACAATACTTGGAAGGATTAGAAAAGGACCTCTGGGGGAACTATGTTCTGGCACCTCAGTTTACGGCCACTTAGTAGATGGCTTACGAACCGAGATGCCATTCCATATCGCTAGGACTGTAGACCCGGGAGGGATTACGAGAGGGAGATGGTCTCCTGACGGAATAGAGCCTCTCTCATACATCGAACACGCCTCCCTAGAGATGGATGGAGTGATAGATCTGGTGCTTTGTACTACCTCTGAGGAAGGGAGTTTCGTAAGGCCCATAGACCTGAAGACCGAGGAGGCAGCGAGTATCTACGATTATGATTTCAATGGCCTAATCTCGTCGTTGGGTAACGATTCAATCATGCCAGCATCTCAAGCGGAGATGGATATTCTCGAACACCACGCAATGCAGTTGACGCTGTATTACTTGTCTTTGAAGTCTATCGAGGATGAGAGGAAGAAAAGAGGGCTACCTTACAGAGAGGTCCTAAGGCCAGCAATATTAGTTGGCATAACTGGTAGGATCGTTGAGTACCCGGAAGACATGTTCCTGACGGCGCTGCAAAAGTTAGACATGGCTATGAATACCGTAACGGAAATGGCACTCTTGTCAGAAGCCCCAATTGCTCGGTATCCTTGTACTTGCTCAACCTGCACTTAGCATATTTCTCCTAACGCTGGACAGAAGAATCCATTTGCTAAATTGCATACCAATACACATGGAACACGACATGGACCGGCTTCTGACTATGAGTGATGATATATGGGAGAACTCAATTATCCCCAGTCTCAGTGAATTCATATCCATCAAGGCCCTCTCTCCACTGTTCGAACCAGAATGGCGCAGGCTAGGGGAGCTTGACGCCACAATTGATCTATTCTGTAAGTGGGTCGAAACCCAGAATCTGAATGGAATGACCTACTCAGTTCACAGGATCGAAGACAGGTCTCCAGTTCTGCTTATCACTGTCGAGGGGACAGGACCGGGTGAGATCGTCTTCTACTCTCATCTGGACAAGCAACCCTCCAAGCCAGAACTGTGGTCTGAGGGACTCGGACCTTTGAAAGCTGTCAGGAGAGGTCCTTGGCTCTTTGGAAGGGGAAGTATCGACGATGGATATGGAGGTTATCTATGCGTAGCTTCTCTGAAGATTCTTCAGAACTCCAATGTTCCTCATCCAAAATGCTCCTTCTTAATCGAAACATGTGAAGAATCGGGATCCTATGATCTACCTCCTTATCTCGAGGCTCTGAAGGAAGATTTAGGAGAACCCGATATGATTGTAGTAATGGATAGTGGCGGTCCCGACTATGATCATATCTGGATTACGGAGGCTCTAAGAGGTCTTATCTCGGGTACTCTTTCAATCAAAGTTTCACATGAGGGAATCCATTCGGGCACTTCCGGAGGATCTATTCCATCTTCATTTAGGATAGCTAGGGCGCTATTAGATAGGGTTGAAGACTCAAAATCAGGTCAGATTCTGATCCCTGAAATGCACGTTGACATATCCGATGATCTGAGAAGCAAAGCAGAATCACTCGCCAATGTAGTGGGGGAATCGCTCTGGCAACAGCTTCCCACGGTAGACACGCTCCTCCCGGTTTCGGATAATATTGCGGACATGATTCTGGGAATGAATTGGCAACCCTCACTATGCGTCATTGGAGCTGATGGCTTGCCGTCAGTTCAGACGGCTGGAAATGTATTAAGAACTAATACTGATCTAAAACTGAGCTTTAGGATACCCCCTGGAATCGATGTAGACCCTCTTGAGCCAATTCTGAAGCAAATTTTAGAGGAAAATCCACCATACGGAGCAGAGGTTTCATTCTCACCCGATTCGTCCGCAAATGGCTTTCATTCACCTCCGCTAGATGGAGAGGTAAAGAGGGCCATTACTGAGGCTTCGGAGCTCTTAACCGGTAGACCGCCTTTAGCAACTTGGATTGGTGGAACAATTCCATTCATGGCTATGATGCAGAGCAGATACCCAAATGCCAAGTTTCTATGCACAGGAGCCTCTGGTCCTGGAAACAATGCGCACGGTCCTGATGAGAAGCTCCACATTCCCACGGCAAAGAGACTGACGGCGGTACTAGCAACTACTATAGCTGCAATATCGAGATGAATAAACTAATCCCATGTATTTGTATCCCGTTTCCGCCGGGGTTAAAGGGGAGGCAGTAGTCCAACTGTTTGGGATACACCATGAGCGATGAGGAAACGATACCTGTCGAACAGGACGATTTGGCCGAGCAACTAGCCATGGAGAAGGAAAGACTCGACAAGCTATATGTGGCATATCAGGCAATTGAATCCGAGCTAGCCGACGCCAAGGCCCATATCGAAGTTCTTGA